>CAMDXD010000488.1 GCA_945877995.1 Bordetella parapertussis | reverse complement strand
CCGCATACGAATCCGCATCCCAGCCGGCGCCGTCGAACGCATCCACGGTGCCGGCGCAATCCCGCTCAGGCATGCGCTCGGCCCCGGCCGCGGGCGCGTTGGGCCCCATGCCCAGCGCACCCAGTGCCGCGGCCACCATCAGCGCGTGCGGGTCGCCCGGGCGCTCGCGCGTCGCCCCCTGCCATCCCTCGACCGCGCCGGTGAAATCGCCGACCAGCGCGAACGCTCCTGCCGCCAGCCGGGCGGGCAAAGCGTCCAGCCAGCTCAGGGCCGACGACGACAGCCCGGCGAAGCCCGGATGCAGCGACGATACCGGGGCGGCGCACCAGCGCAGAGCGACCCGGTCGGCCGCGCGATACAGCACCGCGCCGCTCGCCCCGGGCAGCAGCGCGAACCAGAACGCGCCCCCGAACAGCCAGAGCCCCGCCTCACCGATGCCGCGCTCGATCGCCTGCCGTGCGATCGTCTCCGGCGTGGTCGCGGGCATGGCGCCGCCGGTCGCTGCCAGCGGACCACCCTGCCAGTGGGCGAGCGCGGCGCCGGCAAGGTCGAGCCGGCGCGCAGCCAGCCCGTCGCGTACCGCCGTGAAACGATGGCTGAACAGCCGGAAGCCGAGCGTGAAGTACAGCACCGCCACGATGAACAGGAAGCAGAGAAGGCCGCCCAGCAGCCCGAGCGCCGCACCAATCGACCAGCCCAGCAGCGCGGGCAGGCCGACCACGAGCGACCAGCCGAGCCATGCATGCCAATCGCGGCCGCCGTCGAGCCGCTCGGGCAGGCCGTCGATCGCGCCGCGCAACAGGCTGTCGACGCGCTGCAGCGGCCAGTGGGTGGCCGGACGCCACTGCTCGAGCAGCAGCGCGAACACAACGGCGATCACGTCCATCGCGCCCCCCGCCCGAGGCTGCGCCGCCGGCTAGCGGCGCAGCCTCAGGTAGATCTCCGGCAGCTTCGCGGGCAGGCTGCCCACGTCATTCAGCACGAGGTAATGGCCACGCCCGAAGATCTGCGGCAGGTACTGGTTGGCCAGCGTGTCCACGGTGATGCAGAACGGATGCACCCCCGCATTGACCGCCTCCTTCACCGCCATGCGCGTGTCCTCGTGCAGGTAGCGCCGGTCGCCGCCGTCGTCGTAGTCTTCGGGGCGGCCGTCGGACAGCAGCAGCAGCAACCGGCGCGGCGTCTGCACGCCTTCGAAGCGGTGCACCGCATGGCGGATCGCCGCCCCCATGCGTGTGGCCAGCCTTCCCGACAACCCGCCGACCGTGGCGCGCACCGTGTCGTTGTACGGCTGCTCGAAATCCTTGATGCGGTAGTAGTTGACGTTGTCGCGGTACTTCGAACAGAAGCCGGCGATCGAGTACGGATCCCCGACTTCTTCCATGCTCTCGGCGAACAGCATCACGCCGGCGCGGATGGTGTCGACCAGCCGGCCGTTGCCGTCGGCCACGGTCTGCATGATGGAGGTCGACAGGTCGGCCAGCAGGGTCACCGCGACATCGCGGTTGCGGATCGCGCGCCGCTTGTACACGCGCGCCTCCGGTGAGCGGCCGGCGGCGCGCTCGGTGACATAGCGGATCGTCGCCTCGAGGTCGAGGTCGTCGCCATCCATCTGCCGGGTGAGCGGTGCCGGGCGGGTCGGCTTCTGCGACTGGATCGCCTTCTTCAGGCGCTTCAGCGTGCCGGCATGACGGTCGGCGAGCCGCTGCGCCTCGGCCGGGTTCGACTCGGCCAGCACCTTCTCGGCCACCCAGGCCCAGTCCGCCTTGTAGCGGTTCTCGCGGTAATCCCACTCGGGATACGGCAGCCCGCGGTCGGGTCCGTTCGCCTTGTTCGCCTGCTGCTGCGCGCGCTCGCCGGTCTTCGTCTCGCCCGAGCCCTTGCGGTTGGCGGCCGACTGCGCATGCGCCGCCGCGCCGCCGCTGTCGTCGGCCTCGGCATCCTGCGGACCCATCTCCTGCTCGACCGATTCGCTGTCCTCGTCGGGCTCGCCCTCGCCTTCGCCCGATTCGGATTCCTTCTGCTCGCTGCGTTCGGCCTGGCTACCCGGCCCCTGCGCCGCCTTCACTTCGCGGCCCAGGTTGGGCGAACGCCCGGGCAGGTAGGCGTCCTGGACGTCCTCGGGCGTCTCGGGATGCCCCAGGTCGGCCAGCACCGGCAGCAGCAGCCGGGCGATCCGGAAGGCATCGATCACGGTCGCATCCGGTTCGAGCAGCCGCGCGAGTACGTCGGCCACCGGTTTCGGCAGCGGGTGCGCCCGTCCCAGCGCGAACTGCAGCGTGGACAGCGCGAGCTGGTAGTAGTCGCGCGCGATGCCTTCGGGCATCGCGACCAGCGCGGCGAGCCGTGCCATCCGGCGCAGGTGGGTCGGTGCGATCATCGCGATCGCGTTGTCCACGCGCAGGTCTTCGCAGATGTCGAACAGCAGCTTGAAACGCACCACGTCGTCGCCGAACTGCGCGATCAGCGGCTCCCAGGAGATCGCGCGCGCCTCGGTGATCTCGGCATCCAGCCCGAGCTCGGAGAACAGGCCCTTGAGCGGAGCCACTGCATAGGTGCCGAACTGCAGGTGGCCGGCCACATGCAGCACCCCGAGCACCGCATGCTCGCGGTCGGGCAGCGTCACTGGCGCGAGCACCACCCGGCCGTCGGTCTCGACGAACGGTCGGCCCTTGTCCGGCGCCCAGCCGCTGTCCTGTACCTCGACCGCCTCGCCATACCAGGCAGTCAGCACCATCTTCAGGAAGCGTTCGTTCTGCTGCGCACGGAAGCCCGGCAGATCGTCGAGCAGCAGGCGCAGGCTCTCCTCGGACTCGAGCCGGAAATACGCTTCGCCGCGGAAGCGGTCGGCGGTCAGCACGTCGATGCCGCGCCGCGCCCAGGGCGCGATCGCGCCGGCGCCGAGCAGCGCACGCACGCGGATCGCGCCGGGCAGGAAGGTCGCCAGGCCGAGCCTGCGCGTGGTGAACAGGTCCTCGGCCGGGGCGCTCAACTGCTCGATG
>CAMDXD010000487.1 GCA_945877995.1 Bordetella parapertussis | reverse complement strand
CCCCGCGATCGCCAGCCAGTCGAGCGCGCCAAGGATCGGCCGGTGGTGGAACACGTCTCCGCGCACCCGGTGCAATCGGTGCACGATGCGCAGGCCACCGCTGACGATCATCCGCAGTTCGAGGCCGACGCGGCCGGGCAGGGCGCGCGCGAGCGGCGCGCCCGATTCGAGCATCGCACCGGCGCGCCCGACCTGTGCCGACAGGAACGCGCGCCAGCGATCGTCCACCCGTGCCTGTGCGATCCATGATTCGTCCAGGCCTGCGGCGGCCAGCTCGTCCTGCGCCAGGTAGACCCGTCCCTTGCGCCAGTCCACCGCCACGTCCTGCAGGAAGTTGATCACCTGCAGCGCGCTGCAGATTGAATCCGACCACGCCAGCATCGCCGGCTCGGTGCGATCGAACAGGTGAAGCATCAGCCGGCCGACCGGATTGGCCGAACGGCGAGAATAGTCGAGCACTTCGGCGAAGGACACGTAGCGCGTCTTCACCACATCCTGGGCGAAGGCATCGAGCAGGTCGCGGAACAGCTCCACGGGCAGACGGTGCGTGGCGATCACCTGCGCGAGGTGGCGGAACAGCATGCCCTCGGGCGGCTGGCCAGCCTCGATCCGGTCGAGTTCCGACGCATAGGCGGCCAGTGCGTTCAGCCGCTCGCAAGCCGGCGCATCACCCTCGTCAGCCAGATCGTCCGCCGAGCGGGCGAACGCATAGATCAGCTCGACCGGTCGCCGCAGCCGGGCTGGCATGATCCAGGAAGCGACCGGGAAGTTCTCGTAGTGATCGACAGGCATCGGGCGGGAGCGGGAGCGGCGGGCGAGTGCCGGACGATGAAGGGAGGGTGGTGGACGGGGCAGCCGCGCCGACGATACCACCCGCTGGTTGCCGGGTCGGCGCATCCGTCCGGTGCCGCGGCAGCCGGGACTGCGGCACAATCCAGCGTCGCCATTCGGCGGGTCGGCTACAGTCCGCGCCCCGGTAGTTTAAACTCGGCTCGTTTGCGGCATGTCGCGGCGAAAGTGGCGGAATTGGTAGACGCACTGGATTTAGGTTCCAGCGCCGAAAGGCGTGAGAGTTCGAGTCTCTCCTTTCGCACCACGGCACCACGGTCCCCCGCACGACGCCGCCATCCCGTTCCCCTCCCGCGCCGCCCAGCCCGGCAGCGGGCCTGTATCGTCCCCATCCATTTGTCGTGACCCCAGCCAATGAACGTATCCGTCGAGAACCTGAGCAACCTTGAGCGCCGCGTCAACGTGTCGCTGCCGATCACGCAGATCGAGTCCGAAGTCGACCAGCGGCTGAAGAAGCTCGCGCGCACCGTCAAGCTGCACGGTTTCCGCCCGGGCAAGGTGCCGTTCCGGCTGGTGGCCCAGCAGTACGGCCCGCAGGTCCGGCAGGAGGTGGTCGGAGATACCGTGCAGAAGAGTTTCGGAGACGCGGTGCGCGAGCGCAACCTGTGGGTGGCCGGCATGCCGAAGTTCGAATCGGCCGGTGAGGCACCGGACGCCGCCGATTTCGCCTATTCCGCCACGTTCGAGGTCTATCCCGAGTTCGAACTGGGCGACCTCGCGCAGTCGACGATCGAGCGTCCGATGGTCGATGTCGGTGCCGCCGACATCGACCGCACGCTCGACATCCTGCGTACCCAGCGGGCGACCTTCGTCAAGGTCGACCGCCCGGTGGAGGCGACCGACGAGGTGACGGTCGACTTCGCCGGTACCATCGATGGCATCGCCTTCGAAGGCGGCACGGGACAGGATGCACGATTTGTGCTCGGCAAGAAGCGCCTGTTGCCCGAGTTCGAAGCAGCGCTGGTCGGCATGACGGCGGGCGAGACCAAGACGTTCCCGGTGGACTTCCCCGCAGACTATGCCGGCCGCGAAGTCGCGGGCAAGTCGGCAAGCTTCGTCGTCACCATCAAGGAAGTGTCCGGCCCGATGGTTCCCGCGCTCGATGCCGACTTCGCGCGCCAGATGGGTGTCGCCGACGGCGACCTCGCGCGGATGCGCACCGAAGTCGAGGCCAACGTCCGGCGCGAGGTCGAGCGCCGCGTGAAGGCCCGGCTGAAGGAAAAGGTGGTCGATGCAATGCTGGCGGCGACTCCGATCGAGGTGCCCAAGGCGCTGGTCGCGGAGGAAGTCGAACGCCTCAAGGACATGGCGCGGCGCGACATGGAAGCGCGCGGCATGTCGGTCGGCGACGCACCGCTGCCCGATGACCTGTTTGCGGCGCAGGCCGGCCGCCGGGTGACCCTCGGGCTGATCTTCGGGGAGGCCGTGAAGAAGCATGCGCTGCACGCAAAACCGGCGCAGGTTAAGGCCGAGATCCAGGGCCTCGCCGAAAGCTACGAAAGGCCCGAGGAAGTAGTGAAGTGGTACTATGGTTCGGCTCAACGCCTCTCGGAAGTCGAGGCCATGGTGGTCGAGGCGAACGTCGTCGAATGGGCGCTCGGCGCGGCACAGGTGGTCGAAAAGCCGACAGCCTTCGACGAGCTGATGGGCACGGAATCGGCGGGCTGACCGGCTCGCCCTCACACGAAAGTCGGGTCTCAGATGATCAACTGGAACAGTCCAGGCTTCACGGCCGGCAGTGCAAACACCCCGGGTGGCGAGCGGATCGAACCCCAGGGGCTCGGCATGGTGCCGATGGTGATCGAGCAGAGCGGTCGTGGCGAACGCGCCTACGACATCTACTCGCGCCTGCTGAAAGAGCGCGTGATCTTCCTGGTCGGTCCGGTGAATGAACAGACCGCCAACCTGGTCGTCGCGCAGCTGCTGTTCC
This sequence comes from Bordetella parapertussis, assembly GCA_945877995.1. Classification (GTDB taxonomy): domain Bacteria; phylum Pseudomonadota; class Gammaproteobacteria; order Burkholderiales; family CAIKXV01; genus CAIKXV01. The sequence goes on along the minus strand of CAMDXD010000487.1, from coordinate 240 downwards.
TCGAATCCGAGAATCCCGACAAGGATATTTCGTTCTACATCAACTCGCCCGGCGGAATGGTGTCGGCCGGGCTGGCGATCTACGACACGATGCAGTTCATCAAGCCCGACGTGAGCACGCTCTGCATCGGCCAGGCGGCCAGCATGGGCGCGTTCCTGCTCGCCGCGGGCGCGAAAGGCAAGCGCTACTGCCTGCCGAACTCGCGCGTGATGATCCACCAGCCCAGCGGCGGCTTCCAGG
>CAMDXD010000486.1 GCA_945877995.1 Bordetella parapertussis | reverse complement strand
GCTGCCACTCGTTCAGGTCTATGGTGCCGTCGCGGTCGAGGTCGAAGCGCTCGAGCAGCGCCAGCGGATCGCTTTTCCACTTCACGACCAGCGCCGCAATCGCGGCGCGTACGGCCGCCTCGTCGTCCAGCGGCTGGTGGGTCGAGAAGGCGCCGATCGCATACAGGCGGTCATCGGGCAGGATCGTCACTTCCGTGAACCGGCGGTCGCCTTCGATCCAGGTCTTGCGGCGGTGCGAGTGCACCTCTGCCTCTGCCGGATATACGACGCACTGGCCACTGCCGTCGTCCAGCACGAAGGGCACGAAGCTCTCGCCATCGCGTTCCTGCGTCCAGTGGTCCCTGGCCCCCTTCCGCTCTACCTTGAACCAGTACCAGCAGCAGGGGACCCCCGCCAGTTCGCTGGTCAGTGGCATGTCGCCCGGCCAGTGTGCGGTGCCCGCCAGTTCGACGTATCCCTGCGCGGCGGATTCGATGCGCGACGTGGGCGTGTCGACGATCAGCCGCCAGCGTCGGTAGTTGCCAGCCCATGCCAGCAGGCTGATCGTGGCGATCAGGAGCAGGCAGACGCCAGCGACGGCACGACTCTCGGACTCGACCGCCATGGCCAGCAGGCTGCCATGGGCGAACGAGGTCGTCCAGTTGGCCCAGGCGAACCGTCCCCGCGGACTGGCGCGCGTCGGTGAGGTGCCTTGCAGGCTCACGGCGTGTCTCCGTCCCCGTCGCCGTCGCCGCCCCGGCCCTGCGGATGCCGCCGGTTCAGGTGAACAACTGCTTCACATCGACATCGCGCTTCTCGTCGTCCATGAACTCCAGCAGCTTGAACGGGGTGAAACCGAACAGCTGCGCGACGAACACGTCCGGCACCTGCTCGATGCGCACGTTGTTGATGTTCACGCTTTCGTTGTAGAACTCACGCCGGTCGGCGATCGAATCCTCGAGCGCGCTGATGCGGCTCTGCAGCTGCTGGAAGCTCGCGTTGGCCTTCAGGTCGGGGTAGGACTCGGCCAGCGCGAACAGGTTGCCCAGGCCGGTGCGCAGCGCGCCCTCGGCCGGACCCAGCGCCGCGACGTCCTGCGATTGCGTGGCCGCATGCACGCGGCTGCGCGCTTCGATCACCCGCTGCAGGGTGTCCTGCTCGAACGTCATGTACTGACGGCATGTTTCGATCAGCTTGGGCAGTTCGTCGTGCCGCTGCTTCAGCAGCACTTCGATGTTCGCCCAGGCCTTCGACACGTTGTGCTTCAACTGCACCAGCGCGTTGTAGACCATCACGAAGTACACCCCAACCAGGAGGGCGATCGCCAGCAGGATTACGAGTACGAGGGTCATCGGGATATCCGGTAGGGGTCGGTGGCGGAGCGGATCGCCTGCGTGGGCCTGCTCGGCGCTGCGGGCAAAGAACGTGCGCATGAGTGTACGGATACGGCGGGAGGGACTTTACAAGTCATTGTGTCGGCATGCACGCGCTGCGGTCGCTGCAGCCCGGTCACAGGTGCGCGCCGGCTGCAGCCGGCGCGGGCACGAGCGCTTGCCGTGCGGTAAAGTCGCGGGACGGTGGTCGTGCAGGGAATGGCCTGCACCCGCCGCGCACCGATGCCGGAGGAGAAGCGACATGAAAGCGGTCTGCGTGTTCTGCGGGTCCAATCCGGGCGTGCTGCCCGAGTACCGGGCGGCGGCCGAGCGCCTGGCCCGGGAGATCGTCGCGGCCGACTGCACGCTCGTCTACGGCGGTGGCCGTGTCGGCCTGATGGGCGTGATCGGCGATGCTGCGATGGCCGCCGGTGGCCGGGTGATCGGCGTCACGCCGCGCCGGCTGGTCGAGAAGGAAGTCGCCCACACCGGCCTCACCCAACTGCACGTGGTCGAGTCGATGCACGAGCGCAAGGCCATGATGGCCGAGTTGTCGGATGCGTTCATCGCACTGCCCGGTGGCATCGGCACCTTCGAGGAATTCTTCGAGGTGCTGACCTGGTCCCAGCTCGGGTACCACTCGAAGCCGTGCGGGCTGCTGAATGTGGCCGGATACTACGACCAGTTGCTGGCCTTCCTTGATCACTGCGTCGCGCAGGGCTTCGTGCATGCCAGGCATCGCGCAATGGTGCTGACCGATACCGAGCCGGCCAGGCTGCTCGACCAGCTGGAAACCTTCAACATGCCGGTCGTGAACAAGTGGCTCGACCGCCAGTCGACCTGAACGAACGAACCGGGGGAGCCATGACCATGATGACCGCAACCGAACAACGGCAGCGCCTGCGGGCGATCCTGAACGGCGACCAGTGCAAGTCGCCGGCGAGCGTGTTCGACGGACTGTCCGCGCGCATCGCGCAGTCGGTCGGCTACGAGCTGGGCATCCTGGCGGGGTCGGTGGCGTCGAACACGACGCTGGCTGCGCCGGACCTGATCGTGCTCACGCTGACCGAGTTCGCCGACCAGATCCGCCGCATCCAGCGCGCCAGCGAGCTGTCGCTGATCGTCGATGCCGACCACGGTTACGGCAATGCGCTGAACGTGATGCGCACGGTGGAGGAGTGCGAGCACGCGGGCGTGTCCTGCCTGTCCATCGAGGACACCGAGCTGCCAGCGCCGTTCGGCGCCAGCGGCGAGCGCTTCATCTCCATCGCCGAAGGCGTCGGCAAGATGAAGGCGGCGCTCGCTGCGCGCCGCGATCCGTCGCTGGTGATCGCGGGCCGGACCTCCGCGATCCGCGGCGAGGGGATCGATGGCGCGGTCGCGCGGCTGAAGGCCTACGCCGAAGCCGGCGTCGATTGCGTGTTCGTGGTCGGCCTCGAGAGCCTCGAGCAGCTGGCTGCCATCCGAGCTGCCACGCAGCTGCCGGTGATCATCGGCTCGGCGCCGGCCACGATCACGCGAGGGCAGTTCGCAGCCAACGGCGGGCGAGTGCTGCTGCAGGGTCACCAGCCGACCGCCGCGGTGGTGAAGACGCTGACCGAGGTGTACGCCCACCTGATCGGCGGCGGCGCTCCTGCCGACCTCAAATCGAAGATCGCGACCGCCGAACAGATGGATGC
>CAMDXD010000485.1 GCA_945877995.1 Bordetella parapertussis | reverse complement strand
GTCTCTGGTGCACAAGGCGCCGCCACGCTGGCGCGGCGACGATGCACCGGTGCAGCACCTGCACGGCGCGTACATCTACCGCACGGTGCGCGCGCGCGATCTGTGGCAGCAGATCATGCAGTCGACCTATGACCATGCCGAGCCGGGCGTGGTGTTCATCGACCGGATGAACAGCGACAACAACCTCGCCTACTGCGAGGGAATCGAGGCGACCAATCCGTGCGTGACCGGGGACACCTGGACGATGACGGTCGACGGCCCGCGGCAGGTGCGCGACTGCATCGGCGAGCCACAGACCCTGGTCGTCGACGGACGTCCGTGGGCGACCGGCCCGCAGGGCTTCTTCGAGACAGGGACGAAACCGGTGCTGGCGGTGACGACAGCCGAGGGCTTGACGATGCGACTGACCGAAGACCACCAGGTCCTGCGGGTCAAGCGCATGACGCGTGACGTGCGCGAAACGGAATGGGTCCCGGCCGCCGCGCTCGCCGCGGAAGACCGCATCGTCGTGCATGACCATCGCGCGCTGTCGGGCTGGCCCGGACGTGGTTCGGCCGACGAAGGGTTCCTGCTCGGATTCCTGCTGGGCGACGGTACGCTCAGGGCCGATACGGCAGTGCTGGAGGTGTGGGACGCCGCAGCCGCACGGGTCGTCGGTGGCCAGGCTGCGGCCGGCCTGTCTGCACGCTCGCTGATGAGCGCCGTCATCGATGCCACCACCGGGCTGCACAAGCGCGCCGATCACCAGGGCTGGATGCCAGTCCCCGACCGCAACAGCTGGCGGTTCAAGTCGACTGCGCTGCGCGACCTGGCCGCCTCGTTCGGCATGTTCCCGGGTGCAAGAGCGATCACCCCCGAGATCGAGCGCGGTTCCTCCATGTTCTGCCGCGGCTTCCTGCGCGGGCTGTTCGACGCCGACGGGTCGGTGCAGGGCAGCCAGGCCGAGGGCATCAGCATCCGGCTGGCACAGTCGGACGAGGCGACGCTTCGGGCTGCGCAGCGGATGCTGGCACGGCTCGGCATCGTGAGTACCCTGTATCGCGAGCGTCGGCCCGCCGGGCTGCGCCTGCTGCCCGATGGCCGCGGAGCGATGTCGGCGTATCCGACGCGCGCGCAGCATGAACTGGTCATCGCCAACGACAACGTGGTCCGCTTCGCCGACCTGATCGGCTTCGCAGACAGCGACAAGCAGGCTGCCATCGCGAAACTGCTCGCCGCTTACCGGCGCAGTGCGAACCGCGAGCGTTTCGTCGCGACCGTCCGTTCGATCGAGCCCGACGGCATCGAGCCGGTCTACGACGTGAACGTGCCGGGCGTGCATGCCTTCGACGCCAACGGTCTCTACGTGCACAACTGCGGCGAACAACCCCTGCCCTCCTACGGCTGCTGCTGCCTGGGCAGCGTCAACCTCACGCTGTTCGTGCGCGAATCCTTCACGCCGCAGGCACGCTTTGACTTCGAGGCGTTCGGCCGCGTGGTGCGCCCCGCGATCCGCATGCTCGACAACGTGCTCGACGCCACTGTCTGGCCGCTGCCTCAGCAGTACGCCGAATCGCGCGCGAAGCGCCGGGTGGGCCTGGGCTTCACCGGCCTGGGCGACGCGCTGATCATGCTGGGGCTGCGCTTCGATACCGAAGGCGCGCGCGGCATGGCTGCGCAGATCGCGCAGGCGATGCGCGACGAGTCGTATGCAGCCTCGGTCGACATCGCGAAGGACAAGGGCGCCTTCCCGGCCCTGGATGCCGGGCGCTACCTGGCCGAGCCGTCGTTCGCCTCGCGGCTTCCGGAGGACGTCCGGCAGGGCATCCGCAAGCACGGCCTGCGCAACAGCCACCTGCTGTCCATCGCGCCGACCGGCACCATCTCGCTGGCGTTCGCCGACAACGCGTCCAACGGCATCGAGCCGCCATTCTCCTGGACCTACCAGCGCAAGAAGCGCATGCCCGACGACACGCACAAGGTCTACGACGTGGAAGACCATGCGTGGCGGCTGTACCGGCACCTCGGCGGCAATGTCGATGCGCTGCCGGAATCGTTCGTCACCGCGCTCGAGATCTCCGCCCTCGACCACATGAAGATGGTGGCCGCGGTCGCGCCGTTCGTCGACTCGGCGATCAGCAAGACCGTCAACGTGCCGGCAGACTATCCCTACGAAGACTTCCAGAACCTCTACATGGAAGCCTGGAAGGCCGGCCTGAAGGGGATCACCACCTACCGGCCGAACGCGGTGCTCGGCAGCGTGCTGTCGGTGACACCGTCGACGTCGGCGGGTACGGGTGCAGGCACGGCGCCAAACGACGCACCGAATGACCTGGACACCAGCGACGCGGACCGCCGCATCCGCCTCGATGCCGCGCCGCAGCCGGCACTGGCCAGCCTGCGCTGGCCGGGCCGCCCCAAGCTCACTGCCGGCAATCCGTCATGGACGTTCATGGTCGAGGCGCCGACCGGCAGCTTCGCGATCTTCGTCGGCCATGTCGAAGGCGAACAATGCCATCCGTTCGAGGTCTGGGTTAACGGCGCCGAACAGCCGCGCGGCCTGGGCGCCGTCGCCAAGACGCTGTCGATGGACATGCGCGCACAAGACACCGGCTGGCTGCGCGCCAAGCTCGACATGCTGTCCAAGACCCCGGGCGACGATGCGTTCGACTGCGCGCTGCCGCCAGACGGCAAGCCGCTGCGCATGCCCAGCATGGTCAGCGCGTTCGCGCGCATCGTGCGCTGGCGCGTCGAGCAACTCGGCGCGCTCGAGGCGCATTCGGGCGGCACCCCGGTGCTCGACACCCTGTTCACGAAGAAGGAGCCCAAGACCGGCACCGACGGCACGATGAGCTGGAGCGTCGACGTCTACAATGGCGCGAGCGGCGACGACTTCGTGCTGATGCTGAAGGAACTGGTGCTGCCCAACGGCCAGCGGCGTCCGTACTCTATGTGGCTCGCGGGGTCGTATCCGCGCGCGCTCGACGGCCTGTGCAAGCTGCTGTCGCTCGACATGCGGGTGATCGACCCGGCGTGGATCGGCATGAAACTGCGCAAGC
>CAMDXD010000484.1 GCA_945877995.1 Bordetella parapertussis | reverse complement strand
GAGGCAGCCGGCGCGGATTGACGAACGTGGCATCGAAGCGCGCGGTCTCGCCGGCGAATGCGCGCCCGGCAGGTGCGATCGACACCTCCAGCCCGGCAAGGTTGCGGAACGCGTGCACCATCGACACGACGGCCATCGAGGCGAGCAGGAAGGTGAGCACGAAGCCCAGGCTGAGGGCGTAGTTGATCGATCCGCCCAGCATCACGAGCAGGACGAGCGCGAAGAACAGGCCGTAGCGCGTGGGCAGCAGGAAGATCCTGCGCTGGGTCAGGCGTACCGGCGCGGGCTCGCGGCCGCGGCGATTGAACAGCCAGTCCGACAACCTGCGCCAAGGCTGGCCACCACCGCTGGCGGCTACCCGTGCTGCGTCGATCGCGCTCATCGGTGCAGGTTCCGTCGCAGGGCGGGCACGCGTACCGTCAGGGCACGGCGACTTCGGCGAGCAGCCGTTCCGCCAGTTCCTGCCCGGGGACTGCGCCGCCCAGCGCCTGTGCATGCAGGCGATGGCCGGCGACCGACGGGAGGATCGCCTGTACGTCCTCCGGTTCGACATGGTTGCGGCCGTCGATCAGTGCCCAGGCCCGTGCGCCGTTGAGCAGCGCAAGGCCGGCGCGCGGCGACAGTCCGTTCGCGAGGTCTGCGGCGCGCCGGGTATGCGCGAGCAGGGCCTGCACGTAATCGATGAGCGCATCGGCCACGAACACGCTGCGCACCCGGGCCTGCAGCGATACCAGTCCTTCGACGTCCATGCACGCAGGCAGGTCGTCGATCATCGTGCGCCGTTCGGCGCCGGCCAGCAGCGCGCGTTCGGCTTCGGCATCGGGATATCCGAGCCGGATGCGCATCAGGAACCGGTCAAGCTGCGATTCGGGCAGGTCGAAGGTGCCGATCTGGTGGGACGGATTCTGGGTGGCGATCACGAAGAACGGTTCGGGCAGCCGGCGCGTCGCGCCTTCGATCGTCACTTGATGCTCCTCCATCGCTTCGAGCAGCGCGCTCTGCGTCTTCGGCGTGGCCCGGTTGATTTCATCGGCCAGGATCAGCTGGCCGAAGATCGGGCCGGGATGGAAGTCGAACGTCTTCGCGTTCATGTCGAACACCGACACGCCGAGGATGTCGTTCGGCAGCAGGTCGCTGGTGAACTGGATGCGGTGGAAGTCCAGGCCCAGTGACTTCGCGAGTGCATGCGCGAGCGTGGTCTTGCCGACGCCGGGTACGTCTTCGATCAGCAGGTGGCCGCGCGCGAGCAGGCAGGCTATCGCCAGCCGGACCTGGGGGCGCTTGCCGAGGATGACAGTACCCACCTGGTCGATGACCCGGTCGATGGCGCGGAGGAAGGGGGCGTCGTTCATGGCTTTCGTATTTACGGCAGGGCGCAACTCATCTTGACCGAGGCACGAACGCAGGGACGCCGCGTCGTCATTGTTCACCGACGCGGTAGACTAACTGTTCCTGCTTCATCGAACGCTGGCGACTACCATGACCACCGTCTGGCTGACCCATCCTGGCTGCCTTTTGCACGACATGGGCGATGGGCACCCCGAGTGTCCAGACCGTCTGTCGGCGATCGAAGACCGGCTTGCGCGTGATTCTGAGCTGTGCGCGTTGCTGCGCCGTGAGATCGCACCGGCGGCTACGCGCGAACAGATCGAGCGCGCCCACGATCCGAGGCTGGTCGACGCGATCGAGCGCGCCTCGCCGGCCACCGGCCTGCGCCAGATCGACCCTGATACCGCGATGAATCCGTACACGCTCGAGGCCATCCGGCATGCCGCAGGTGCGGCAGTCCGGGCCACCGACCTAGTGGCCACCGGGGAGGTGGACAACGCATTCTGCGCGGTGCGCCCGCCCGGCCACCATGCCGAGCGTGCGCGTGCGATGGGCTTCTGCCTGTTCAACAACGTGGCGATCGGAGCGCTGCATGCGCTCGAGGCACAGGGCTTCGAGCGTGTCGCGGTGGTCGATTTCGACGTGCACCACGGCAACGGTACCGAGGATATCTTCCGGGACGATCCGCGCGTGATGATGGTCTCGACCTTCCAGCATCCGCTGTATCCGTACAGCGGCATCGACGGCCGCTCCGAGCGCATGGTCAACGTGCCGTTGCCGGCGCAATCGGACGGCCGAGCGTTCCGGGCCGCGGTCGAGCAGGCGTGGATCCCCGCGCTCGAGCGGTTCGCCCCGGACATGCTGTTCATCTCGGCTGGCTTCGATGCCCACCGCGACGACCGGCTTGCGTCGCTGGCCCTCGTGGAGGACGACTATGACTGGGTCACCGCGCGCCTGATGGAGGTCGCCGACCGCCTGTGTGCAGGGCGGATCGTCTCGGTGCTCGAGGGCGGCTACAGCCTCCCGGCATTGTCGCGCAGCGTCCTCGCGCATGTACGGCGCCTCGCAGGTGTTGCCGCCAGCTGACTTTGCGCGCCGGTTCGTGCGGCGGGACCCAACCCGCTGGCGGGGCCGCAGGCCAGGCCCGGGTCAGGCGGGATCGAACAGCAGCGCGGCCAGTACGCGGCGGCCTTCGCCACCCAGAATGTTGTAGGTGCGGCATGCCGCTGGCGTATCCATCACCTCGATGCCCACCCGCGCCGAGGCGAGGCACCGGGTCAGCGCCGGGGAGGGGAAGCGCAGCCGCCGGCCGGTGCCGAGCAGCACCAGTTCGGGTTCGTGCGCAAGCAGTGCTTCGAAGTGCGCAGCCTGCAGCGAAGGGAAGTCGCGGACGCTCCAGGGGAGCGGTCCGACATCGGGTCCGACCAGCAGTGGCGAATCATGGCGCACGCCGTTGACGAGTACGTGGTCCGGGCCATGGCCGGTGATCGTGTTGAGTCCGGCGGTATCGGCGAGGTGGAACTTCATCGCTGGCCCGTACCCGCCAGGGCGGACAACACCGCGAACAGCTTCGACTTCGCCTCGAAGCCGACGCCCGGGATATCCGGCAGGCGGACATGGCCGTCCTCGACCGGGATGCCGTCGGCGAAGCCGCCGAACGGCTGGAAGACGCCGGGGTAGGACTCGTTGCCGCCGAGCCCCAGGCCGGCTGCGATGTTCA
>CAMDXD010000483.1 GCA_945877995.1 Bordetella parapertussis | reverse complement strand
CCGCGACCGCATGGCAACCGCCACCCACCTGGCGCTGGTGCACGGCACGCCGAAGGCGGGCGAAGAGGTGCTGGTGCGGGTGCACGAACCGATTTCACTCATCGACCTGCTCGATGTCGGCAGCGCGACCCATTCGTGGAACGTGCATGCGGCGATGCAGGTGGTCGTGAAGGCGGGCTGTGGCGCGATCATCCTGCTGCATCGGCCCGAGTCGCCCGACCAGCTGCTGGAACGTGCAACGCGGGTCGGCCTGCCACCGCGCCGCGGGCGGCTGGACCTTCGCGACTACGGCATCGGCGCGCAGATCATCCGGCAGCTGGGTATCACCCGCATGCGCTTGCTCGCACAGCCCCGCCGGATGCCGAGCATGACCGGCTTCGACCTCGAGGTCACCGGCTACCTGCTGCCCGATGGCCCGGTCCCGGCGGGCGGATCCGCCAGTCCATCCAACCTTCCGACCCCCTGAGCAGCACGTTCTCCAATCCGGCCAGCGCCGGCGCACGCTGCACGCCGGTGCGCCGCTCCCGAGGACCCTTCCGATGACCACCAGACCCGTGCTCGCCTCGAACGAGTTCACCCCCGACCTCTCCGGTGCTTCGCTGCGTATCGGCATCGTGCAGGGCCGCTTCAATGAATCGATCGGTGCGACTGAACTGACTGCGTGCCGTGCCGAGCTCGAACGCCTCGGCGTGCGTGCCGATTGCATCGTCCACTGCACCGTGCCGGGCGCCCTCGAAATCCCGCTGGTCCTGCAGAAGCTTGCGCAGACCGGGCGCTTCGACGCGCTGGTCGCGCTCGGCGCGGTGATCCGCGGCGAGACGTATCACTTCGAGGTGGTGTCCAACGAGGCATGCGCCGGGGCGGCGAGTGTCGCGCTCGACACCGGGGTGCCGGTGGCCAACGGCATCCTCACCACCAATACCGACGAGCAGGCGGAGGTTCGCGCAGCCGAGAAGGGCCGCGACTGCGCGCGCGCAGCGGTCGAGATGGCCAACCTGCTCAGAAGCATCGACGATGCCGCGCGCTGAGCGCCGGCCAGGCACGGGCGGCCCCGGGAAGGCCCGGATCGCCCGGCACAAGGCGCGCGAATTCGCGGTGCAGGGTATCTACCAGTGGCTGGTCGCGAGCGGTGACCCGTGGGACATCATCCGGCACCTGCGTGAATCCGACGAGTACGTCGGTGCCGATGCGGCCTTCGTCGAGCGCCTGGTGTCCGGCGTGATTGCCGATGCAGACGAATTATCGGCATGGATGCAACCTTTCCTCGACCGGCCGGTCAATGCATTGAGCCCGGTCGAACGCGCGGTCCTGATGCTGGCAGGGTTCGAGTTGCGCACGGCACCCGAGGCCGAGTTCGGGGCGCCGTACCGTGTCGTGATCAACGAGGCGGTCGAACTGGCGAAAGTTTTCGGCGGCACGGATGGCCACAAGTTCGTGAATGGTGTGGTCGACAAGCTGGCCTTGATGGTGCGGGCGGAGGAGCGCCAGTCGCAGGCTGGCCGGCCGACAGGCCAGCCAGCGGGTCCGGAACCCGACGTGCAGGTCGACCTGCCGGGTACCGGGCAGGGCTGATGTCAGGGCGGATGCGCCTGGACGGAGAATGCTGGAGCGGACGATGCTTTCGATAAAAGTGCGGATTTACCTTTTTTATGTTGCTGCGGTCGCCTTCGTGTCGATCGGCCTGTGGCTGATCGGCGCGGGGCTGTTCAGCACCGGCGGTTTCACCGCCCTGGTGGTCGGCGGCCTGATGTTTGCCACGGGTGTGGTCGACTTCGCCATGGGGCGTTACCTGCAGCGTCTGTACCTCCAGCCAGCCACGCAGACGGCGCCGGCAGACGACGCACGGCAGACCGTGGCGGAGCCTGGCAGCGCCGGGGCGCCGGGCGGCGGCAGCGCGGGCTGACGATGTCGGGCCCGGGCGGCGCGGGTGGCGAGTTCTCCCTGATCGCCCGGCATTTCACCTGGCCTGCACCATCGGCCGACCTCGGTGTCGGCGACGACGCGGCGCTCCTGCGTGTGGCTGCCGGCTTGCAACTCGTCGTGTCGACCGACCTGCTAGTCGAGGGTACGCACTTCCTGGCCGGCACGGATCCCCGGCGGCTCGGCCACAAGTCGCTGGCGGTGAACCTGTCCGACATCGCGGCGATGGGTGCCACGCCGCGCTGGTTCACGCTGGCGCTGGCGCTGCCGTCGGCCGACGACGGGTGGCTCAGTGCCTTCGCCAGCGGCATGCATGCGCTCGCCGATACGCATTCGACCGAGCTGGTAGGCGGCGACACCACCCGCGGGCCGCTGTCGGTCTGCGTGACGATCTTCGGAGAAGTGCCGAGCGGACAGGCGCTGCGGCGCGATGGTGCCGGCGTCGGCGACGACGTGTGGGTGTCTGGCACCCTCGGTGATGCGGCGATCGGGCTTGCCCTGCTGAGCGGTGGCCGCGTCCCCGCGCCGGGCGCGGCGGCGGCGCAGGCCTGCGTGCAGCGTCTGGAGGCGCCGCAGCCGCGGGTAGCCCTCGGAATCGCGCTGCGTGGCGTGGCGAGCGCGGCGATCGACGTCTCGGACGGCTTCGCAGCCGACCTCGGCCATATCCTCGAACGCTCCGGGGTCGGCGCGCGCATCGAGTTCGACCGTCTGCCGGTATCGGACGCGCTGGCGCCGTGGGCCGGCGATGAAGCGGTACGCGCTGCGCTGCTCGTCGGTGGTGACGACTACGAACTCTGCTTCACCGCGCCGGCGATGGCCTGCGCCGAAGTCGAGCGTGCAGCCGCACGGGCAGGCGTCCGGGTGACCTGTGTCGGCCGTATCGTGGCTGGCGGCGGCCTGGCGGTCGTCGACCGGGCCGGGCAAGTGCTGCAACCGTCGCGCGCCGGGTTCGACCATTTTGGCTGAGCGGCCAGCACAGGACGTGGCCTCGCCGGCCGGTGCGCGCCCCGCGCGGATACCTGACGCGCGCTGGGTGTTCTCGAGCCCGGCGGCCTTCATCGCGTTCGGCGGCGGTAGCGGGCTTGCCCCGCGCGCACCGGGTACGGCCGGTACGCTGGCGGCCTTTCCCCTG
>CAMDXD010000482.1 GCA_945877995.1 Bordetella parapertussis | reverse complement strand
GCGCCGTAGTCGGTGATGTTCTTGACGATGCCCTTGACGACCGAACCTTCCTTCAGCGTCTCGAGCAGTTGCTGGCGCTCGGCGCCCTGCGTCTGTTCGAGCACCGCACGGCGCGACACGACCACGTTGTTGCGCTTGCGGTCGAGCTTGATGACCTTGAAGTCGAGCAGCTTGCCCTGGTAGGCGGAGGTGTCCTTGACCGGGCGCAGATCGACCAGCGACCCCGGGAGGAAGGCACGGATGCCGTCCATCATGACAGTCAGGCCACCCTTGACGGCGCCGTTGACCATGCCCTGCACCACCGACCCGGTGTTGTGCGCGTCTTCCAGTGCAAGCCACGCGGCCAGCCGCTTGGCCTTGTCGCGCGACAGGCGGGTCTCCCCGTGGCCGTCCTCGAGCGATTCGATCGCCACGCTGACGAAATCGCCGGCCTGCACTTCGACTTCACCGCGGTCGTTGTGGAATTCCTCGGCCGGGATGTAGCTCTCGGACTTGAGCCCGGCGTTGACGACCACGTAGTTGGGGTCGACCCGGACCACCTCGGCGGTGATCACCTCACCCTGGCGCATTTCCTTGAGCAGCAGGCTTTCTTCGAACAGGGCGGCGAAGCTCTCCGGCGGATGCTGGGAGATGGCGTTGGGAACGGCGGAGGCAGCTGCAGAAGCGGTGGCGGTTGACATGCGGTAGGTGACCTGTGTTTTCTGTTTCCGGGTTCGCACCGGGGTGGGTAAGGAGAAGAATCCGGCCCTGTCCCGTGACGGCACCCGGTTGCGGCGAACACGCTACCGGGCGACTGGGAGTGCTCCGTTGCGCCGCTGGTTCGCCCCCGGCCTGCCGCGGACCCCGGCGGCGGGAAACCCGCCTGCCGCATGACCCGCAATCAATCCTGGAGCGTCGAACCACCGGCGCCGGCGGAACGGCCGGACGCCTGAACACGCACGGCGATGCGGTACCGTTCCAGAACGATCGAAACGACCTGTTCGATCGTCAAATCGTCGGAATCGAGGACAGCCTCGGGTGCGCCTGCCTGCAGAGGAGCGACGGCGCGTCCCGAATCTCGGGCGTCGCGCGTACGCAGATCATGAAGGATTGCTTGAAGGTTAGCAGGCAATCCCTTTTCCATCAACTGCTTATAACGGCGCTCGGCACGCGTTTCGGCAGTGGCGGTCAGGAATACCTTCAGGACGGCGTCCGGGAAGACCACAGAGCCCATGTCGCGGCCGTCCGACACCAGTCCCGGCGGCTCGCAGAAGGCCCGCTGGCGATCGAGCAGCGCATCGCGCACCGCCGGATGGGCGGCGACAATCGATGCCGCCTCCGAGATCGGTTCGGCCCGAATCGCATCGCCGACGTCCGCGCCCGCCAGTTCGACCCGCCCCTCCGGAAACGCGACCGGCAGGCTCGCCGCGACCGATGCAACGCGTGCCGCGTCGCCGGTCGGCACCCCGGCACGCAGCGCAGCCAGCGCGGTCAGCCGGTAGAGCGCGCCGCTGTCCAGGTAGTGGAATCCGAGGGCCGTTGCCACCCGCTGGGCGATCGTGCCCTTGCCGGAAGCCGTCGGCCCGTCTATCGCGATCACCGGCACCGGGCCGTTCAGGGGCGCGTTCATGCCGTGATCGACGCGAACACGTCGAAATAATCGGGGAAGGTCTTGGCCACGCAATCGGGATCGTTGATCCGCACCGGCACCCCGCCCAGGGCCGCGAGCGAGAAGCACATCGCGATACGGTGGTCATCGTAGGTGTCGATCGCCGCCCCCGGCCGCAGGGCCGACGGTGCCTCGACCCGCAGGTAGTCGGCCCCGGCTTCGACGGTGGCACCAAGCTTGCCCAGTTCGGTGGCCATCGCATGGATGCGGTCGGTCTCTTTCACCCGCCAGCTCGCGATGTTGCGCAGCGTGGTCGGGCCGTCCGCGAACAGGGCCAGCACGCCGAGCGTCATCGCCGCGTCGGGGATCCGGTTGCAGTCGAGGTCGATGCCGCGCAGGCGCCCCTGCGGCGCGGCTGCCTCGATCCAGTTGTCGCCGAGGTCCACTCGTGCGCCCATCAGGCGCAGGGCATCGGCGAACGCGATATCGCCCTGGATGCTCGCGCGGCCGACGCCGTTCACCCGAACCGGCCCGCCGCCGATGGCGCCAGCGGCCAGGAAATACGAGGCTGCGGAGGCATCGCCCTCGACATGCACGGTTCCGGGCGAACGGTAGCGCGCGCCGGGGGCCACGCTGAACCGCTGCCAGCCGTCGCGAGCAACCTCGACGCCGAACCGCGCCATCAGTGCGAGCGTGATCTCGACATACGGTTTCGAGATCAGTTCGCCTTCGACCTCGATCACCAGCGGTGCGCCACCGGCATCGGCCGACATGCCGATCAGCGGCGCGGCAAGCAACAGCGCGGTGAGGAACTGGCTGGACACGTCGCCGCGCACCCGGACCGGGCCCCGCACGCGCAGCCGGCCCGGATGCAGTTCGAGCGGCGGATAGCCCTCGTTGCCGAGGTAATCGATGCGCGCACCCAGCGCGCGCAGGCTGTCGACGAGGTCTCCGATCGGGCGCTCATGCATCCTCGGCACGCCGCTCAGCCGGTAGTGCCCACCGACGGCGGCCAGCGCGGCGGTCAGCGGCCGGAAGGCGGTGCCAGCGTTGCCCAGGAAGAGATCGGCCTCGCGCACCGGCAGGTCGCCCGCGCAACCCTCGACCACCGCCGTCAGCCCAACACCCGCGGCGCTGCCATCGGCAGACTGGACGATGCCCACGCCGAGCGCGCCGAGCGCATCGAGCATGCGGGCGGTGTCGTCCGAGCGCAGCAGGTCGAGCACGCGCGTGCGCCCGTCGCTCAGCGCGCACAGCAGCAGCGTACGGTTGGAGATGCTCTTCGACCCGGGCAGCCGGATCGTGCCCGCCGCGCGCGACAGTGCGGGCAGGTCGAGGTATTCGCGTCGCGCAGCGTAGGCCATCTCGGATCCTGTGGCAGGCGGCACGCCTCAGTCGCGCGGCCGGGCGCTGGCGTTGAGCATCGTGGTCAGCCCCTCGCGCGCCACGCGCGCGGACTCGAACTCGCGC
>CAMDXD010000481.1 GCA_945877995.1 Bordetella parapertussis | reverse complement strand
GGTGATCCAGAACTGCAGGTAAGGGTTGGCTGCGATGCCGGAACCGAGCTCGGCACGGTAGACCTCGACGCCGTCGTAGCGCGCAACCAGCGTGTGGATCACGTTCCTCGGGATCGTGCGGCCCGAATTGTCGAAGCGGAAGCCGGTCTCCATCGCGTGCTGGATCGCGATCCGCACGTCGAACGGTTCACCGCGCTTGACGACTTCGGGGATGCGTACGCGCGCGACCATCTCAGGATCCGTCCAGGCAGGCGGATTCGGTGACCACCACGTCGGCCTGTCCCGACCACCAGGTGCCGTCGGACATCTCGGCCAGCGCGACGATGCGCTGCGTGCCGTTGAGGCGCACGCGGGTCGCCAGTTCGGCCCGGCCGGCCCGCAGGCCCAGCCACGCTTTCAGGATCACCGGCCTCGGATTGCGATCCGACAGCAGCGTGATACTGCGTACGTGATCGTCCTGCCGCATCGGGCTCTGCACGACGATGCGTACCGGCACCGCATGACCATTGTCCGCAAGCGCCGGCACATCGACCGTCACCCGTGCGGCGCGCACCGATGCACCACCGGTCGCCTTCGGCACCAGCAGTGCATAGCCACTGCCCAGCGGTGGCGGGGCCGTCGGCATCTGCGCCTGCGCGTCCGGCAACACCAGCGGCAGCAGCGCACTGCCGCCAGCCAGCGCCAGGAAGGAGCGGCGACCATGACCGTTCATTTCAGCGTCTGCAGCCATGCGACGACATCCTCGATCTGTTGCGCATCCAGCAAAGGCCTGCCGCGCCAGGGACCGGCGACCTGACGCAGTCCGTCGACTACGAAATAGGAAGGCATGATGGTATGCGGGTTGACGAGTGACGGGTTGACCACGCGCTGCCGGATCTGGCCGACGCTCAGCCGCGCGCCGACGCGGTCAAGCGGCGGTGCGAGGTTCCCGGCCGGCCGCCCCGCATCGGCAACCGGATGGCAGAGCAGGCAGTTCCCGTCCCGCCCGAATGCGATCAGCTGCCCGCGCGCCGGATCGCCACCGCCGGAGACCAGCGGTTGCTCGATCGTATCGGCGGACGGCAGGCCGGCGGCAGCCACCACCGATGCAAGCAGGATGCCCGACAGGCAGCCGGCGACACGCGCAATTGGCGGGGCGCAGGCTGCCAAGGACCGTCCTCGTTCGCGCCGCGGTCAGGCGAAGGTGAAGCCCTCGTTCTTCAGCGGCAGGTTGCGCACCGGACGACCGATGGCCGCGGCAATGGCGTTCATCACCGCCGGCGCCGACACGCAGATCGTCGGCTCACCTACCCCGCCCCAGAAGTCGAAGGTCGGCGCGATCACCGTCTCGACCTTCGGCATCTCGGCGAGCTTCATGATCCGGTAGCGGTCGAAGTTCGTCTCGACGATGCGACCCTTGTCGACCGTGCATTCACCGAAGAACGTGGCGCTCAGGCCGTAGGCGACCGAGCCCTCGACCTGTGCCGCGATCTGGTCCGGGTTGACCTGGTGGCCGCAGTCGGTGCCGAGCACCAGCCGCAACACCTTGACCTGCTTCTTCGAATCCACCGTCACTTCGGCCACCGCGGCCGAGTAGCTGGCATATCCCATGAACTGGGCGATGCCGCGGAACACGCCTTTGGGCAGCGGCTTGCCCCAGCCGGCCTTCTCGGCCACGGCATTGAGCACGCCGAGGTGCTTCGGATGGCTGCCCATCAGCGCACGGCGGAACTCGAGCGGATCACGGCCGGCGAGCTTCGCCACCTCGTCCATGAAGCACTCGAGATAGACCCCGTTCTGGTTGGTGTTCACGCCACGCCACGGCCCCGGCGGCACATGGGTGTTGCGCATCGCGTATTCGATACGCATGTTCGGCACCGTGTAGCCGATCTGCGCATCGCCGGGTTCCTTCCAGAACCCCTGCAGCTGGCGCACGTCCTTGCCGTCCTTGATTGCCGCCGGCGCCAGGGCCGCGTTGATCGACTGGCCCGAGACGCGGATGTGCAGCCCGGTCAGGTTGCCCTTCGCGTCGAGGCCGGCGGACAGCTTGCACTGCGAGATCGGACGGTAGAAATCGTGCGACTGGTCTTCCTCGCGGCTCCAGATCATCTTCACCGGCACGCCGGGGAACTGCTTCCCGATCGCCACCGACTGCCGGATGAAGTCCGGCACCGTGACACGGCGCCCGAAGCCGCCGCCGAGGTCATGGTTGTAGACCTCGCACTGGGCCAGGGGCAGGCCCGAGGTTTCGGCCAGCGCGGCAAGTGCGGATTCCTGGTTCTGCGTGGCGACCCAGATCTCGCCGCGATCGGCGGTGATGCGGGCGGTGCAGACCATCGGTTCCATCGTGGCATGCGCGAGGAACGGCGTGGTGTAGACCGCCTCGAGCTTGCGCGGGGCACCGGCGATCGCCTTCAGCGCGTCGCCGTAGTCGGTGTCCGCGAACGCATCGTCCGAGGTCAGGCCGGTGCGCAGGTGCGCGGCGATGCTGGCGCTGTTCACCTTCGCATTAGGACCTTCGTCCCAGACGATCGGCAGTGCATCGAGCGCGGTCTTTGCGCGCCACCAGGTGTCAGCGACCACGGCTACCGTGGCGTCGTTGACCCGCACCACGCCCTTCACGCCGGGCATGCCCATCACCTTGGCCTGGTCGAACGAGACCAGCTTGCCGCCGAACACGGGGCACTGCTTCACCGCGGCGTTGAGCATGCCGGGCAGCTTGACGTCGATCGAATAGACCTTGCTGCCATCGACCTTCGGCGCGGTGTCGAGCCGCTTCATCGGCTTGCCGGCGATCTTCCAGCTGCGCGGGTCCTTCAGCTTGATCGACTTGGCATCCGGCGGGGTCAGCTTCGCGGCGGCGGCGGCGACCTGGCCGTAGCGCACGGTGCGATTGCTCGCGCCATGGCTGATCACGCCGTTGGCGACCGTCAGTTCACCCACCGGTACCTGCCAGGCCTCGGCCGCGGCCTGCATCAGCATGATCCGGGCGGCCGCGCCGCCCCGGCGCACATAGTCATGCGAGCCGCGGATGCCGCGGCTGCCACCGGTGGACATGTCGCCCCAGGCGCGTTTGCGTGCCAGGTTCCGCCCG
>CAMDXD010000480.1 GCA_945877995.1 Bordetella parapertussis | reverse complement strand
CACGGGATGTGCCGCAAGGCCGAGGTAGTCGTTGCTGCAGAACGACACGCAGTCGCGGCCGTCGATGGTCACGGTCACGCCCTGCGGCGATTCCAGCCGGCGACGGGTACGCCTCAGCGAGTCGGCCTCCAGCCCGGCGAGCCGCGCTGCGAGGTCGGACAGCCTGGTCACTGCGCCTCAGGTTCCCGGCGCGGGGATGGCATCGGCCGTCGCCAGCGGCACCGCGGGGTCGAGCCCGTGGATGCCGAGCCGGTCGAACAGCGCATGGTCGCGCTCGACGTCGGGATTGCCGGTGGTGAGCAGACGATCGCCGTAGAAGACCGAATTGGCACCGGCGAGGAAGCACAGCGCCTGCACCGACTCCGACATCTCTTCCCGGCCGGCCGAGAGCCGGACCATCGCCCGCGGCATCGCGATGCGCGCGACGGCCACGGTGCGCACGAACTCGAGCGGGTCGAGCGCGTCCTCGTTCTCGAGCGGCGTGCCTGGCACGCGCACCAGATGGTTGATCGGCACGCTCTCCGGGTACGGCTGGAGGTTTGCGAGCGTCGCGATCAGCCCCGCCCGCTGGCGCCGCGTCTCTCCCATGCCGACGATACCCCCGCAGCAGACGTTCATGCCGGCCGAACGGACCTGTGCCAGCGTGTCGAGCCGGTCATCCTGGGTACGCGTGGACACGATCTCGCCGTAGAACTCGGGGGCGGTATCGAGGTTGTGGTTGTAGTAGTCGAGCCCTGCCTCGCGCAGTTGCCCGGCCTGGCCCGGCTTCAGCATGCCGAGCGTCGCGCAGGTCTCCAGCCCGAGCGCGCGCACCTGGCGCACCATTGCGAGCACGGGTTCGAGGTCGCGCTGCTTCGGGCTGCGCCATGCGGCCCCCATGCAGAAGCGCGTCGCGCCGTTGGCCTTCGCGGTACGAGCGGCTTCGACCACCGCATCCACCGACAGCATCGGCTCGCTGCCGACGCCGGTGTCGTGCCGGGCGGCCTGCGGGCAGTAGCCGCAGTCCTCTGGGCAACCGCCGGTCTTGATCGACAGCAGCGTCGAGCGCTGGACCGCGTTCGGATCATGGTGCTCGCGATGGACCGTCTGTGCCCGGAACATCAGGTCCGCGAACGGCAGGTCGAACAGCGCTGCCACCGCGTCGACCGACCACGATTGCGGGCTGGACAGGGAATCGGGGCGATACGGAGGTTTCTCGAGGGTGTCCATGGACTCTGGCTGTCGAACAATGAAGGGCATTCTGTGTCGAACGATGATCGGTCGCCCATGCCTCGATGTCAAACCACGTTCAATCCGGCGTCTGGCGGCATGTCCGCCGGCGCGCCGCGCACGTCGGCCTGGCAGCGCCTGCGCGGGCCGTGGCCGGGCGCCGTGCCCTGCGCCTTGTGCGGTGCCGCTGGCGACGCGCGCACATCCCTGTGCGACGGCTGCCATCGCGACCTGCCGTGGCTCGACGGCAACGCCTGCGCGCGCTGTGGCGAACCGGCTGGCGCGCTCGCGCCGGATACCGTCGCACCTGCGCGCTGTAACCGCTGCGCGCGCGAACCGCCGCCGTTCGAACGGCTTGTCGCCGCGCTCGATTACCGCTTTCCGGTGGACGCCATGATCCGGCGCCTGAAATTCGAAGGCGAACTGTGGCTGGTTCCGGTGCTGGCCGGACTTCTGTTCGAGCGCTGTGCCAGCGCCGCCCAGCCGCAATACCTGCTGCCGGTGCCGCTGTCGAACCAGCGGATCGCCGAGCGCGGCTTCAACCAGTCGGCCGAGGTCGCACGCCTGCTGTCCAGGCAGACCGGCATCCCGATGCGGCTGGAGGTCCTGCGCCGCGCACGCGACACCCTGCCCCAGTCGGCGCTGCCGCTGGCCGGACGCGCTGAAAACCTGCGCGGCGCCTTCGTCGTCGACCGTCCGGTCGACGGCCTGCATCTCGCGCTCGTGGACGACGTGGCCACCACCGGCGCCACCGGTGCCGAAGCCGCGCACGCGCTGCTTCGCCAGGGTGCCGCACGCGTCGACCTGTGGACGGTCGCGCAGACGCTGCGCAGGCATCCTGCATGAACCAGCGAATCGGTGCGACGCCTGCTGCTGGCCGACGACCGGAAGGCCGCAGCGATGTCCAGCATGGGTAATGTCAAACCGGTCGGGGTGTGTCTTCCCGGATCTACTCCGATACGCGAGAAACCTTTACCCTGCCGTGTCGGACCGGGCCAGCCCATCGCGCGGTTTCACGGGCGGCTCACCGCATCGCCCCCCAGTCCGGGATCGGCACTTTTTCACGCAACCTGAGGTATTACGACATGACCTTCCTGATCCTTGGGCTGATCCTCTTCCTGGGTACCCATTCGACGCGGATCGTCGCCGCGCACTGGCGCGACGCGATGATCGTGAAACTGGGGGCCAATGGCTGGAAGGGCGTCCTGTCCGTCGCCTCGCTCATCGGACTGATCCTGATCGTCGTCGGCTATGCGGCGGCACGGACCGAACCGGTGGTCCTCTGGTCGCCACCGCTCTGGACCCGGCATGCGGCTTCGCTGCTGACACTGGGCGCGTTCGTGCTGCTGGCCGCCGCCTACATCCCTTCGAACCGGATCAAGGCGGCCGTGGGCCACCCGATGGTCGCCGGGGTGAAGCTGTGGGCTTTGGCGCACCTGCTCGCCAACGGCATGCTCGCCGACGTCGTGCTGTTCGGAAGCATCCTGGCCTGGGCGATCGCTGATTTCATCGCGGCGCGCCGTCGCGACCGGGCAGCGGGCGTCGTCTACAACAGCGGCGCGATCCCGACGGTGGTCACGGTGCTGCTGGGCCTGGCGCTGTGGGCAGCGTTCGCGTTCTGGCTGCACCGGGTGCTGATCGGCGTCGCGCCCTTCGGCCGCTGAGCGGCCCGGGATATCGGCCGCTGAGCGGCCGTGGTCAGTCCTTCGGGCCGGTGTGCCAGGCTGGCCAGCGTTCCAGCACCGCCGGGCCGTCGCGGTGGTAGATGTGGCAGGAATCGATCTGGTAGGGGCGCTTGTCGGACGGCCGCTGCAGGTCGCGTGCGGCACGCGCGCGGCCCGTGGCCTGGTAGGCAGTGGTAGCCA
>CAMDXD010000479.1 GCA_945877995.1 Bordetella parapertussis | reverse complement strand
GGCAACGCTCTGCGGCGGCTGCGGCTCGCGCGGGAACAGCAGGCCATGCAGCGGCTGCACGAAGGCGCCCAGCGAGGTGCCTCCCTCGCCTTCGAACACCCGGTACAGTTCCGACAACCCGCCGAGCAGGATCAGGTCGGGATAGTCCTTCGGGTCGATGCCGGCCGCGCCGAACAACCGGCGCAGTTCATGGTCGGGGTCGCACAGCGCGAGCGTCACCACGTCGTAGTCGTTGGTGCCCTTCAACGCGTTGGACAGCGTGTCGAACAGTTCCGGGAAGGTCGACCCTTCCAGCAGCCCGAGTTCGATCCGCCGGTGTCGGCTGAGGATCTGTTCGTTGCGCTGGCCGTCGGCCAGCAGCGCGTCGAGGCGCTCGCGCAGCGCACTGTTCTCGTTGCGGCGGCGATCGATGTCCATTGTGCCTCGTCAGACCGGCAGGGCCGGCGCGGCCGGCAGGACGGCACCCAGCCAGGCCGCGCGTGCAGCCGCCGCCTCGGGGGATGCGCCGGCGTCGACCGCCAGCCATGCAGTGTCCAGGGGCGCCTCGGCCAGCGTGACCCGGCACTGGTACAACTCGTCGCGGCGGAACGCGTGCACGTCGAGCACCCGCCCGGGAGACGAGGCCGACAGCAGCGCGTCGATGCCGGCGAAGCGCAGGCCGTCGATCGCGATGACCTGATCGCCCGTCGACAGTCCTGCCTGCTGTGCGGGGCTGCCGTCGTGCACGAGCGAGATACGGCCGTCGGCAGCCATGCGGGCACCGATCCAGGCGCGGGCTGGCCGGTCGCCGGCACGTGCGCCGGACGACACCGCTGGCGGCGACCCGGGCGTGCCCCCCTTGTCGGACTCGCCGCTGGCCGCACGCAGGCCGAGCGCCACGCCGACGGTGCCCAGCAGCGTGGCCAGCGGCAGGTCTTCGGTGCCGTCGACCGCGAGCGCGAAGAACGCACCCAGGTCGCGACCGGCGATCTCCGAGGCGAGCGCCGGTATACGGTCTTCCGGCACGCCGATGCCGCGCGCGCCGTAGTCTTGCCACAGTCGGCGCATCAGGTCGTCGAGCGAACGTGCATTGCCGGTCGCCTCGCGCAGGGTCAGGTCGAGCGCCAGCGCGACCAGCGACCCTTTGGTGTAGTAGCTCACCACCACATTGGGCGTGTTCTCGTCCGGACGGTAGAACTTGATCCACGCATCGAAGCTCGACTCGGCGACCGACTGCTTCAGCCGGCCGCCGCCACGCAGCACGCGGGTGACGGTCTCGCCCAGCATCTGCAGGTACTCGTCGTGCGTGAACAGCCCGCAACGCACGAGCGCCAGGTCGTCGTAGTAGGAGGTGATGCCCTCGAAAGCCCACAGTTGCCGCGTATAGGCCTCGCGCGACAGATCGTAGGGCAGGAACGCGGCAGGCTTGATCCGCTTCACGTTCCAGGCGTGGAAATACTCGTGGCTGGCCAGCCCGAGCAGCGTTCGGTATTTGTCGCTGGCCCCGGACTGACCCGGCTGCGGCAGATCGTCGCGGCTGCACAGCAGGCTGGTCGAGCGGCGATGCTCGAGGCCGCCGTAGCCGTCTCCGACCACCATGATCTGGAACAGGTAGCGGTCAAACGGCGGCGGCGCGCCGAACAGGTCGATCTGCGCGGTGCAGGCGCGCGCGAGATCGTGCGCGAGCCGATCGAGGTCGCCGCGATGCCGGCCGGTGACCGCCACCTCGTGCCGAACGCCATGCGCCTCGAACGCCACCAGATCGAAGGTGCCGCATTCGACCGGATGGTCGATCAGCTCGTCGTAGCCGGATGCACGGTAGCGGCCGAAGCCATGCTCGGGCGCACCAGCCCGGTCGAGGGTCGTGGCGACGCGCCAGCCCTTGCCTGCATCCCCGGGCGGCGCCTGGATGTCGACCGTGCAGCTTTCATGCTCCCGCCCCGCCACCGCCAGGAAAACGGAACTGCCGTTGAAGTAGGCATGGGTGGTGTCGAGGTGGGCGGTCCGTACCGAGAGGTCCCATGCATGGATCTCGCAGGTCACCGAAAGCGGGCCGCTGCAGGGCGCACAGTGCCATCGGTGCTTGTCGACCTTGGCCACCGCCACCGGCTGACCCTGCCCGTCGCGCGCGCTGATCGACAGCACCTGGCGCGCGAACTCGCGCACCAGGTAGCTGCCCGGCAACCATACCGGCAACCAGAAGCCCTGCCCGGCCGGGTCGGGATCCGATACCCGTACGGTGACCTCGTAGCGGTGCGCTTGCGGAAAAGCCGGAACGATCAGGTAGTGGATGCCTTCCATTTGATAGAAGGATAGCGCCTATCGCGAAAGGACGACGCGGAGGGGCCGCCGCACCACGCTACCCCAGCGCCTTGGTGGCCACCTCGTACACGTCCTTCGACAGGGTCGCCTGCGCGGCGATCGTCTGCAGCTCCGCACGCATCAAGGCCTGCCGTTGCGGGTCGTACTTGCGCCAGCGGTTGAGCGCGCCGAGCATCCGCGATGCCACCTGGGGGTTCTGCCGGTCGAGCTTGAGCACCTGCTCGCGCAGGAAGGCGTAGCCCGATCCGTCGGCCTGGTGGAAGCGCAGCGGGTTGCCGTGGCAGAACACGCCGACCAGCGCCCGGATGCGGTTCGGGTTGCGTGCGTCATACGCGGGATGGCCCATCAGCGCGCGCACCTGGGCGAGCGCATCCGGCGCCTCCGAACGCGCCTGCAGGGCAAGCCACTTGTCGATCACCAGCGGATCGGCCTGCCACTGTGCATGGAAGGCGTCCAGGGCCCGCTGGCGTGCCTCGCCGGGCACGTCGACGATGCACGACAGTGCCGCGATCTGGTCGGTCATGTTGTTGGCCGAGTCGAACTGGTGCAACGCGAGGCCGAGTGCATCGGGGGCCCCGGTGCGGCTCAGGTAGGCAAGGCAGGTGTTGCGCAGCGCGCGCGCGGCGATCGCCGCGCCGTCGTGGCGGTAGGGCCCGGGCGCACGGTTGGCCTCGTACACCCGCTCCAGCGCCTCGCGGTGCGCGCGTGCAAGATGGCTCACCACGGCCTCGCGTGCCGCATGCAGGCCCTCGACATCGATCTGCGCCATCTGCTCGCCAA
>CAMDXD010000478.1 GCA_945877995.1 Bordetella parapertussis | reverse complement strand
CTCGGCGTCTGGGCTTGCGCGGCCGCCGGCCGTGCACTCGGCGCTGCCGACCACGGCGGCATCGTCATCGACGAGGTGGTGGCGTTCCTGCTGGTGCTGTGGTGCGTCCCGGCCAGCCTGCCAGCATGGGTGGCCGCGTTCGCGCTGTTCCGGCTGTTCGACATCTGGAAGCCGCAGCCGATCCGCTGGTTCGACCGCAACCTGAAGGGCGGCTTCGGCGTGATGTTCGACGACCTGCTCGCGGCAGCGGCGACATTGATTGTGTTCGCCATCCCCGCTATCGTCGCCCCATGAGCCCGCAAGACCAACTCCTGTACCAGCTGTCCGAAAACGTCGGTCGCGCGCTGTCGGCACGCGGGCTGATGCTGTCCACTGCCGAGTCGTGCACCGGCGGCTGGGTGGGCCAGGTGATGACGATGATTCCCGGCAGCTCCGAGTGGTACGAGCGCGGCTTCGTCACCTACACGTACCTGTCCAAGATGGAGATGCTCGGCGTGCAGGCGGCGACGCTCGAAGCCTGCGGTGCGGTGAGCGAGAAGACCGCGATCGAGATGTCGCGCGGGGCGCTCGAGCGCAGCCGGGCGCAGGTCGCGCTGTCGATCACCGGCGTGGCGGGCCCGGGCGGTGGCACGCCCGACAAGCCCGTGGGGACGGTGTGCTTCGGCTGGTCCTTCCTCGACGGACGCAACCACGCCGAGACGCTGTGTTTCCCCGGCGACCGCGATGCGGTGCGCAGGCAGTCGGTACACCACACCCTGACGCGCCTGCTCGATCAACTGCTGGCCTGACCGAGCGGCAGGCGCAGGGCGGCCAACGCCGGATCCCGAAATGGCACGAAAAGCGAACACCATGGCAGCCACCTCCCGACCGGACGAAACCGACGCCCTGAAGCCGCAGCAGCGGTTCGACTACTCGGCGATCGTCGATCGCCCGAAGCTGAAGCTGCCGCGCGGCGTGCGGCTGATCGTCTGGCCGGTGGTCAACATCGAGGAATGGAGCATCGACCGGCCGATGCCGCGCGGCGTCTCCAACGCCCCCGGCGGGCAGGCGAGCATTCCCGATACCCAGAACTGGGGCTGGCACGAGTACGGCATGCGCGTGGGCTTCTGGCGCCTGGCCGAATCGCTGGCGAAGCACCGGATCCGGCCGACGCTTTCGATCAATGCGAAGGTCTGCGAGACCCGGCCGCGCGTCGCACAGGCCGCGCTCGATGCCGGCTGGGAATTCATGGCGCACTGCTATGAGCAGATGCCGATCCAGGCCGTCGCCGACCAGCCCGCCATGATGCGCCACACGATCGAGGTGCTGCAGAAGTTCACTGGTCGCCGCCCGACCGGCTGGCTCGGGCCGGGCCGCGGCCAGACCTGGGCCACGCCTGAGCACATGGCGGCGAACGGTTTTACCTGGTTCGGCGACTGGGTGATGGACGACCAGCCGTTCTGGGTGAAGACCGCGACCAAGCCGCTGCTGTCGATCCCGTATTCGGTCGAACTGAACGACATCACGATCATGCTCACCGGACTGCACGAATCCGATGCCATGCTGAAGCGTTCGAAGGACGCGTTCGACCAGCTCTACCGCGAGTCGGCGAAGCAGCCGCGGGTGCTGTCGTTCGGCGTGCATCCGTACATCTCGGGCGCGGCGCACCGGGTGAAATATTTCGATGCGATGCTGCGCTACTTCCGCAGCCACAAGGACGTGGTTTTCTGGCAGGGCGAGCAGATCTTCGACTGGTTCAGCGGGCAGGTCAGGCCCTGACACGGGGGCAGGCGATTTTTTTTCACGCGGGGCTTGCATTCTTCACCGAATACCGTATAAATGTACGGTATGGACGGTCTGACCCAACGCCAGCAGCAAATCCTCGCCTTCATCCGCGGTTTCGTGGAGTCCGAGGGCATGCCGCCTACCCGCGCCGAACTCGCGCGCGCGTTCGGTTTCAAGTCGCCCGCGTCCGCTGAAGATCACCTGCGCGCGCTCGAAAAGAAGGGGGCGATCACCCTCTCGGGCATGGCGCGCGGGCTCCGGTTGACCGAGCCCTCCGGCCTGCCGCTGGTCGGGCAGGTCGCGGCCGGCGCACCGCTTCTGGCGGCGGAAAACGTCGTCGGCCACTACCCGGTCAACCCGAACCTGTTCAAGCTCCGGGCCGATTACCTCCTGAAGGTACGCGGCTGGAGCATGCGTGACGCTGGCATCCTAGACGGCGACTGGCTGGTGGTACACAAGGCCAGCGAGGCGCGCGACGGCCAGATCGTCGTGGCCCGTGTCGACGATGAAGTCACCGTCAAGCGGCTCAAGCGCAAGGCCGGCCGTGCCTACCTGATCGCCGAGAACCCCGAGTTCTCGCCGATCGTCATCGAACTCGCCCGCACCCCGCTCGTGATCGAAGGGATCGCGATCGGTGTCGTGCGTGACCTGAACGCAATCTGAAGCCTCCGGAAAGCCTGCCGTCCGAACCTCTCGTAATGCCCGCCAAAGCCCTTTTTCCCGCCAGAACACAACTGAAGAGGATGCGATAATGCCGCCTGACTCAGGAGTACACCAGCAGATGGATACCAACAAGCAGAAGGCACTGGTCGCAGCCCTTTCTCAGATCGAGAAGCAGTTCGGCAAAGGGTCGATCATGAAGCTCGGCACGGCCGAGGTGAACAAGGAGATCGACGTCGTCTCCACCGGATCGCTCGGCCTCGACCTCGCACTAGGCATCGGTGGGCTGCCGCGCGGGCGGATCGTCGAAATCTACGGTCCTGAATCCTCCGGCAAGACCACGCTGACGCTGCAGGCGATCGCCGAAATGCAGAAGCTCGGCGGCACCGCAGCGTTCATCGACGCCGAGCATGCGCTCGATCCCCAGTACGCCCGCAAGCTCGGCGTGCAGATCGAAGACCTGCTGATCTCCCAGCCCGACAGCGGCGAACAGGCGCTCGAGATCGCAGACATGCTCGTGCGCTCCGGCTCGGTCGACATCGTGGTCATCGACTCGGTGGCGGCGCTGACCCCGAGGGCCGAGATCGAAGGCGAAATGGGCGATCAGCTTCCGGGCCTGCAGGCCCGCCTGATGTCCCAGGCGCTGCGCAAGCTCACCGCGAACATCAAGCG
>CAMDXD010000477.1 GCA_945877995.1 Bordetella parapertussis | reverse complement strand
AACCGATCAGCTGGCGGATCATCTCGATCGATGCGTCCGAGGGCCGTGCATGCGGGTTCGAGGAGCGACCGTCAGCAGCGGAAGCGGGAGGATGGGCGGTCATGGGTGTCACTCCGATGTCGGAGGACAGCATAGGCAGCCGGTACTGCGGCTGTCAAACCAGCGGCCGCTGACCGGCTGCGCCGGATGGCCACCCGTGACGCAGCCGCCGTTACGCCGTTACGCCGTTACGCCATCCCGCCGTTCCGCCATTCCGGCACGCGCGGCTTCGATAATCGCGGGCGTTCGGCTATCCTGCCTGCGTCCATCACAGGGGAACAGACCGATGCCATCGTTGCGCCGCGTGACCGCCACTGCCGTGCTGCTGCTGGCAGCAGCCTTCATCACCTGGCCGCCCGCGCCGGCGCGGGCGCAGGCGCTGGAGCTGTCGATCGGCCTGTCCGCGGCGATCACCTCCATGGACCCGCATTTTCACAACCTGTCTCCGAACAACAACGTGATGAAGCATATTTACAAGACGCTGCTCGCCGGCTGGGCCGCCACCGAGGCGGCGATCGCCGATGTCGGGCTGATCCCGCTCTACCACCAGGTCGGGGTCTGGGGCATGCGGCGCGGGCTCGGCTACACGGCGCGCACCGACGAGGCGACCTGGGCGCACGATTTCAGCCTCGAGAAGTAATCCGCCCTCGCGCGCCAGGATATCGTCCACCGTGCTTGCCTTCATCCTGCGCCGCCTGATGCAGAGTACCGGCGTGCTGTTCGTGATGTCGCTGCTGGTGTTCTTCGGCGTGTATGCGATCGGTAACCCGGTCGACATCCTGGTCAACCCGAACGCCGACCAGCAGGACATCGCGCGCGCGATCGCCGAACTCGGGCTCGACCAGCCGCTGCACCTGCAGTATTGGCACTTCCTTTCGAACGCGCTGTCGGGCGACCTCGGCCGTTCGTTCTCCACCGGCATCCCGGCGCTGGAGCTGATCTTCCAGCGCATGCCGGCGACGCTCGAACTCGCGGCCGTCTCGATGGCGATCGCCATCCTGTTCGGCATCCCGCTCGGGCTATATGCCGGCCTGCGCCCGGAATCGAGGGTCGCGAAGGGCATCATGGCCGGCTCCATCCTGGGTTTCAGCCTGCCGACGTTCTGGGTCGGGCTGATGTTGATCATGGTTTTCTCGGTCTGGCTGGGCTGGCTGCCGCCGATCGGCCGCGGCGATACGGTCGACCTGTTCGGCGTGCCGGTGTCCTTCCTCACGCTCGACGGCTGGAGCCACCTGCTGCTGCCCGCGACCAACCTCGCGCTGTTCAACCTCGCGTTGCTGATCCGCCTGACCCGGGCGGGCACGCGCGAAGTGATGGTCCAGGACTACATCCGCTTCGCCCGCGCGAAGGGGCTGTCCGACCGCCGCATCATCGGCGTGCACGTGCTGAAGAACATCCTGATCCCGATCGTCACCATCGTCGGGCTGGAGTTCGGCTCGGTGATCGCCTTCGCGGTGGTCACCGAGAGCATCTTCGCCTGGCCGGGGATGGGCAAGCTGCTGATCGATTCGATCAACCAGCTCGACCGGCCGGTGATCGTCGCCTACGTGCTGCTGATCGTGCTGATGTTCGTGCTGATCAACCTGGTGGTGGACGTGCTGTATTCGCTGCTCGACCCACGTATCCGGCTGGCCGATACGGGCGGTGCGCGATGAGCGCGGCGGTGCCGTCGTTGCAGTCCCCGTTGCGCCGCTTCCTCGGCGACTTCGCCGCGAGCCGGGTCGCGCTCGGCGCGGCAGTGCTCCTCGCGGCCATCCTGTTTGCCGTGCTGTTCGCGCCGCTGCTCTCGCCGCAGGACCCGTACGACCTCGCCCAGCTCGACATCATGGATTCGAAGCTCGAGCCCGGATCGAAGGGCGCGGCCGGCAACACCTTCGTGCTCGGTTCGGACGAACAGGGCCGCGACCTGTGGAGCGCGATCCTCTACGGGCTGCGCATCAGCCTCGGCGTCGGCGTGCTGGCCACGGTGGTGGCGATGGCCTTCGGTACGCTCGTGGGCCTCGCCTCGGCATGGATCGGCGGCCGCTTCGATGCGCTGATGATGCGCCTCGTCGACCTGCAGTTGTCGTTCCCGGCGATCCTGGTGGCACTGGTGCTGCTGGCGGTACTCGGCCAGGGCGTCGACAAGGTGGTGCTGGCGCTGGTCATCGTGCAGTGGGCCTACTACGCGCGCACGGTGCGCGGCAGCGCGCTGGTCGAGCGCAACCGTGAATACATCGAGGCGGCGCGCTGCCTCGCGCTGTCGCCCACGCGCATCGTGCTGCGCCACCTGCTGCCCAACTGCCTGCCGCCGCTGATCGTGATCGCGACCGTGCAGGTCGCGCATGCGATCGCGCTCGAAGCCACGCTGTCCTTCCTCGGCCTGGGCATGCCGATCACCTCGCCCTCGCTCGGGCTGCTGATCGCCAACGGTTACACCCAGCTGCTGTCGGGCAAGTACTGGATCAGCTTCTTCCCGGGCATCGCGCTGGTGCTCACCATCGTCGCGATCAACCTGGTCGGCGACCACCTGCGCGACGTGCTGAACCCGAGGCTGTCGCGATGAGCGCTGCGGGCGCAGCCCTGCGC
Source organism: Bordetella parapertussis (assembly GCA_945877995.1). Lineage (GTDB taxonomy): Bacteria > Pseudomonadota > Gammaproteobacteria > Burkholderiales > CAIKXV01 > CAIKXV01. The sequence goes on along the minus strand of CAMDXD010000477.1, from coordinate 512 downwards.
CGGCCGCTACTGCAGGTCGAGGGCCTGCGCACCGGGTTCCCTTCGCGCAACGGCATGCTGCATGCCGTCGACGGTGTCGACTTCAGCCTCGAGCGCGGGGAAATCCTCGGGCTGGTCGGCGAGTCGGGTTCGGGCAAGAGCGTGACCGGCTTCTCGATCCTCGGGCTGGTCGACCCGCCGGGACGCATCCTCGGTGGCCGGGTTCTGCTCGATGGCGTCGACCTCGCGGCGCTCGACGAACCCGCGCGGCGGGCGATCCGCGGCAAGCGCATCGCGATGATCTTCCAGGATCCGATGATGACGTTGAACCCAGTGCTGCGCATCGACACGCAGATGATCGAGGCGGTCACCGCACACGAATCCGTCGGCACGGCGCAGGCACGCGACCAGGCGCGCGCGGCACTGGTGCAGGTGGGCATCGCGGCGCCGGACGAACGCCTGCTGGCCTATCCGCACCAGCTCTCCGGCGGCATGCGGCAGCGGGTGGCGATCGCGATCGCCTTGATCAACCG
>CAMDXD010000476.1 GCA_945877995.1 Bordetella parapertussis | reverse complement strand
GCACGATTGCCCGGCGTGTCGACACGAAGCGCCGAAGTGGTCGTGTATTCGCGGATCGTCGAATAGGTCATGCCTGCGTTCACCAGCAGCACCAGATCCTGCGCGGTCGACACGTTGCCGCTGTGCAGGCCGGTCGAATCCTCGAAACGGGAGCGGTGCATGCCGAGCGCCTGCGACTTCATGTTCATCTGGGCGATGAACTCGCGGTAGCCGCCGGACGAGGTCCTCGCCAGCGCCGCGGTGGCGCGGTTCTCCGAGGACATCAGGGACAGGCGGAGCATCTCGGCGCGGCTGAGCGTGGTACCGGCGGCCAGGCGCGAGCCGAGCCGGCGCGTGGCCTCTATGTCTTCCTCGGTGATGGTGACCAGTTCGTCCATCGACTGGTTGTAGTCGAGTACCACCATCGCGGTCATCAGCTTGGTGATCGAAGCGATCGACCGGACCTTTTCGTCGTTGCGCGAGAAAAGCACCTGCCCGCTCGCCTGCGAAGCGACGAGCACCGCGGTCGAGCGCAAGACAAGGTCGCTGGGCGCCTCCGCCGAGCGCGCGGAGTCGGGGCCATACCGCATAGACACGGGCGTCGCGCGGGCGGCAGTCATCGGCGCTGCCTTCGCCATCGCATGCCCGCGGGCCGGGATCGTCGCACGCCCCCGTTCGGACGGTCGGGCGCCGGACGGCCGGGCGGCGGCGGTTCGCTGGCCCTGCACGGCAGGCCGCGCTGCCTTCGGTGCCTGCGCCTTGCGGGCAGTGGCCTCGCGCGCGTTCGCGGGCTGCGCATGGGCCTCTACTGCGGAGAGCGCCACCGTAATGGCAGCGAGGCCGAGCAGTGGAAGCCAGTTCCTGAGAGAGCGGGTCGTCACGGTTCGAATCCTCGTGCGCATGGATGCCATGCCATCAAAGGCACCTTGGGCAGCGGCTCTAGCGCCCCGGGCAGGACACCTTGTGCACGATTAGATAACGAAAACCTGGGCTTGGCAACCTCAGCTCAGAAGTTTCCTCGATCCATCAGGGTTCGCCTCCGGCCTGCGTCGAGCGCTCCTGCTGCTGCAGCGACCACATCTGCGCATACTGACCACACGCTGCGAGCAGCTCGCGATGGGTGCCGCGCTCGATGATCCTGCCCTGCTCCATCACGAGTATCTGGTCGGCGTCGATGATCGTCGACAGCCGGTGTGCAATCACCAGCGTGGTGCGGCCGATCGCGATCTGGTCGAGTTCACCCTCGATCGCCTGCTCGGTTTCCGAATCCAGGGCCGACGTGGCCTCATCGAAGATCATCACCTGCGGATTCTTGAGGATCGCGCGGGCGATCGCCACCCGCTGCTTCTCGCCACCCGACAGCTTCAACCCGCGCTCGCCGACCGCCGATTCATAGCCCTGCGGCAGCGACTCTATGAACGCATGGATGTGCGCGGACTGCGCCGCGGCCACGACGTGGTCCGGGCTGGCCGAGGGCCTGCCGTAATGGATGTTGTAGCGGATCGTGTCGTTGAACAACACGGTGTCCTGCGGCACGATGCCGATCGATGCACGCAGGCTCTGCTGGCGCAGCCGCCGCACGTCGACGCCACCGACCGACACGCTTCCACCCTGCACGTCGTAGAACCGGTAGAGCAGCCGTGCCAGCGTGGACTTGCCCGACCCACTGTGGCCCACGACCGCCACCTTCGCCCCCGCCGGGACTTCGAAGCTCACCTCGTGCAGGATCTGCCGTGCCGGGTCGTAGCCGAAATCCACGCGGTCGAAGCGGATCGGCACGCTGCCATCGGGCACGTCGACGGCGCCCGGGGCATCCTGCACCTCGCGATGCTGGCCGAGCAGCGCGAACATCCGGTCCATGTCGGTAGTCGACTGCTTGATCTCGCGGTAGGCCATGCCGAGGAAGTTGAGCGGGATATAGAGCTGGATCAGGAGCGCATTGACCAGCACCAGGTCTCCGAGCGTGAGTTCCCTCGACGCCACGCCCTGCGCGGCGAAGATCATCAATGCCGTGACCCCGCCTGCGATGATCAGGCTCTGGCCCACGTTGAGCAGGCCGAGCGATGCCTCGGTCTTGACTGCCGCGGTCTCGTAGCGCTCGAGGCTGCGGTCGTAGCGCTGCGCCTCGTACTCCTCGTTGTTGAAATACTTCACCGTTTCGTAGTTGAGAAGGCTGTCGACCGCGCGCGTGTTCGCCTTCGAATCCAGTTCGTTCGCTTCGCGGCGGATGGCCGTCCGCCATTGCGTCACCGAGATCGTGAAATACACGTACAACCCCACGGCGAGGAAGGTCACGGCCGGGAATCGCCAGTCGAACTTCGTCAGCAGCACCGCGGCCACCAGCACGAACTCCAGGATCACCGGGATGATCGAGAACAGCATGTAGTTCAGGAGCGTGCTGATGCCGCGCGTGCCGCGCTCGATGTCGCGCGACATGCCGCCAGTCTGTCGATCGAGGTGGAAACGCAGGCTGAGGCTGTGCAGGTGGCGGAACACCGACAGCGCGACCTTGCGTACCGCGCGTTGGGCCACGCGCACGAACACCACGTCGCGCAACTCGGCGAACAGCGTGGTCGACATCCTCAGCAGGCCATAGGCGAGCAGGAGCATGAAGGGCACGACCAGCATCGCGCGGTCCGGGGAGAGCGAATCGACGATCTCCTTCAGCACCAGCGGCACGCCCAGGTTGGCGAGCTTCGCGCACACCAGCAGCGACAGCGCGGCCACCACCCGCCCGCGATACTCGCGCAGGAATGGCAGCAGGATGCGCACCCGCGACCAGTCGAACAAACGTGGCCGCGGCTGCCCGGGTGCCGTCGCCTGCGGGGCCGGTACGGCCGGCCCGGAATGCCCGTGGGGACTCATGCTGCACCTGCCATCATCGTTGTTCTGTCCTCGATCCTCGATCCGAACCCTTTCGGAGCCGCGCACGCCGAATGCACGACGAAAAAAAGCGGGCACCCGTTAGGGTGCCCGAAATCCAAAGGAGGAGGATGAAAACAATGAGCGGTTGAGGGCCCGTTGCCTTCATGAATCTTGTTAGCAGAGAGTGTGCCAGCCCCGGACATTTGATGAATCAATCACTTGCATTCGCAAGGCGCACCCGCCCGCATGCGGCGTGCACCGCGCGCGATCGATGCGGCAGGTCCGCGCACCATCAGGGCGCAACCCGCTGCCGCCAGCGCT
>CAMDXD010000475.1 GCA_945877995.1 Bordetella parapertussis | reverse complement strand
CCGACGGCGCTCGATGTCGCCTCCATCGCCCGTCATCAACCGCACCCCGATCGTCGAGCGCGCCACACCCCGCCCGATGACCGATCCCGATGCGCCAGGATGCGCGCAATCACACCGAGGTCCTCGATGCTCGCCACGATCTTCAGTCGTGCGCCGCAATGCGCGCACGTGTCGATCTCGATGCCGAATACTCGCTTCAGACGCTGCGCTGGCTGTGCCGTTGCTCCCCGCGCCGCAGCCCGCAGGCGTGACCGGCGCACGCAGGCTGCTGTGCGGGGCGAGCACACCGTGATAGCGCGTCAGGTGCCGACGCGGGGGCGGCACCAGCGCCGCCAGCCGCGCAATGAAGTCCATCGGATCGAGCACCACGTGCGTGGTGCCGTCGCGCCAGCGTGTAGCCTTCCGGCGCCTGGCGCGCCACGAAGTCGGCGCCGATCGCCCCGGTAGCGCCTGGCCGCGCATCGAACAGGATCGGTTGACCCCAGCCCTCGGAGAGCGCGGACGTGAGTTGCCGGATCAGCGTATCCGCGGAACCGCCGGCAGCGAACGGCACGATGATGCGCACGGGTCTGACGGGATACGTCTGGTCGAGCGCGGGAAGCGCGATGAAGCTCAGGCACGACGGGATCGACTCGCAGGCATCGGTGGCATGCTCGCCGATGAACGCGTCGCAGTAGCCCAGTCGATCGGCGAGGATCACCGCCTCGCGATCCTCCCTCAGGGTTTGCGTGTAGTTGCGGCCCCGCGGATGCATGGGCATGGTGAAGAAGCCGAGCTTCATCGATCTCTCCGCAATCGGCGAAAGCTCAGCCCGAATGGACCGGGACGTGACCGCGCAGGCCGTTAATCTCGTTGGTCGAGGATCCACCGCCGCAGCCGGTCGGGCGTTGCGGGCGCCTGCCGCACGCGAACGCCGGTGGCGTCGTGGATCGCCCCGAAGATTGCTGGTGGCGTGGGGATCAGCGCGGGCTCACCCACGCCTTTCGCGCCCCACGGTCCGAGCGGCTCGGGGTCCTCCACCAGGATCACGTCGATCGGCGGTACGTCACCGAAGGTCGGGATCAGATAATCGTGAAGGTTGTCAGTGCGGCCGGAGTGGTATTCCTCCATCAGGGCAAGACCGAGACCCTGCGCGACACCGCCCTGCACCTGCCCCTCTACCTGCAGTGGATTGAGCGCGCGACCGACGTCGTGCGCGGCCGTGATGCGCAGAACCCGTGTCGTGCCGAGCTCCACATCGACTTCGACCTCCGCCATCTGCGCCGCGAACCCGTATGTAGCGTAGGGCACGCCCTGGCCGTTGGCGTCCAGGGGCTCGGTCGGTGGATCGAACATGCCTTCGGCATAGAGCACGTGGCCGCGGTCGTCGACTGGCAGCCGTTGGAGATCGATGCGCTTCTCGCCCTCGTCGTCGCGGGCGACGATCCAGCGGCCGTCGAGGCACAGTCTCGCGTCGGGCTTCGCCGCGACCAGCTCCAGCATGCGCACGCGCAGTTGCTCGCCAGCGAGCTGGGTGGCCTTTCCGGACACGAACGCCTGCCGCGAGGCGGACGATTTGCCGGCATCGGCCGTGAGGTCGGTATCGCCCATCACGTAGTCGATGCGGTCCATGTCGATGCCGATTGCGTCGGCGAGCACTTGTACGAGCGTGGTGTTCGATCCCTGCCCGATGTCAACCGCACCATTGTAGAAAATCACCCGCCCATCGCGCTTCAGGCCTGTGCGCATCGTCGAGGGATTCGCGATGACTGTGTTGCCGATCCCGTACCACATGCAAGCCACGCCGCGTCCGCGCCGCAGCCCGCGACAGGGACCGAGGTCCGGCTGTGCCCGATTGAAGGCGTCGATCTCCAGTTGCGCGGCCGCCCATCGCGGTCGGAGCGCTTCGAGGCAGGCCGCGAGCCCCGCGCTCGCCACGAGCAATTGACCGGTCGCCGTCCTTTGTCCGGCGCGGATGGCATTGCGGAGCCGGAACTCGAGCTTGTCGAGGCCGGCCTTCTCGGCCAGCTCGTCGAGGATCGCCTCGTGGGCGATGGTCGATTGCGGCACGCCGAAGCCCCGGAACGCCCCGGCCACGGCGTTGTTCGTGTAGATGGCGCGCGTGCGCGCGAGGACATGGGGCACGAAGTACGGCCCGCTTGCGTGGATGGGCACGCGATTGGCCACCGTGGGGCCCCAGGAGGCGTACGCGCCGGTGTTGAAATCGCCGGCGAAATCGCAAGCCACCAGGTTGCCCTCGGCGTCGCAGCCGAAGCGGGCGTGGATGCGCGAGGGATGGCGCTTTGTCGTGGAGACCATCGATTCGGGGCGGCTGTACACCGAGCGAACCGGACGGCCGAGCTTCCATGCAGCGACCGCGAGCAGAGGCTGCAGCGTCATGTCGAGCTTGCCGCCGAAGCCGCCGCCGACGGCCGACGGGATGATCCGCACCCGCGACGGCTCGATCATCAGGATACGGGCCAGCTCGTCGCGATCCATGTAGGGCGACTGCGTGCACACGAAGACGTGCATGCGATCGACGCCTTCTTCGCTGACACGCTTCGCGTAGCCTGCCTCGAGCTCGATGTACGCGTGCTCGACGTAGCCGGTCGTGAAGTGTCCTTCGGCGACATGCGCTGCCTGCGCGAGCGCCGCTTCGACATCGCCCCGCTTCAGGAAACCGCGCACCAGTACGTTGTCCGGGACTGCGGGGTGAAGCGGATCGCTCGTGTCGGCGAGTGCCTCGTCGATCTCGCGTTGCGGAGCCTGTGGCGTCCATTCGATCGGCAGTTCGGACTCCGGGATGGCCGTGACCACGTCATGGTCTCCGACCAGCAGCAGCACCGTCTGTCCCCGATAGCGAACCTGCCCATCGGCGAGCACCGGCTGGTCCTTCGTGCCCGGGAACATGCCGTAGCGATTGTGCGGAACATCAGCGGCGGTGACTACGTCGATCAAGCCCGGATGTCGCGCCTTTAGGGGGCCGAAGTCGCCGAGGCTGAAGCGCGCCTTCTCGTGCGGCGAGCGAACGGGACGCACCCATAGCGCATCGGCGGGGTAGCGGTCCGCGCCGAACTGCTCGAGGCCTCGTACCTTGGCGTCGCCATCGATCTTGCGCGCGCGGCTTCCGACGGCGCCCCCTGCCGGCGGCAGTCCCGGATCGACGATCCGTCCGCTCGCCGCCGCGAGCACGGCCTC
>CAMDXD010000474.1 GCA_945877995.1 Bordetella parapertussis | reverse complement strand
CTCGGCCGTGGCGAGCGCCTGCTCCAGGTGGCGAACCTTCACGCCGATCCAGGTCGGGTTGCGGTGGCCGAAGAGCCGCGCGGCGGCGGCGGAGAACGGCACGACGACGCGGTCGTCCTGATCGGTGCCATCGGCCGTCCCCTTGGCCGCGAGCACCGCGATGACCTGGAACGGCACCTTGTCGACCAGGATGTCCTGCCCGATCGGATCGCTGCCGTCCGCGAACAGGATCTTGCGCACCGTCTGGCCGATCGCGGCCACCTTGGCCGCGCCCGCCTCGTCGGCCTCGTCGAACATCCGTCCCTCGCTGGTCTTCCACCCCAGCACCTCGGCGAAACCGACCGTCGTGCCGCCGCCCTCCGACGAATGATCGACATTGCCGCGGCGCACGACCACCCGGTCCTCGATGTAGGGCGCGATGGCCTCCACCTCCGGCAGGCTGCGGATGGTCTCCACATCGCCCATCGTGAGCGGCGCGGTCGGCGCGCGCACGCTGCCCTCGCGCGCGGCCACGAACATGGTGCGCACACCGAAGGTCTCGAACTGCGCGAGCACCTGCCGCTGCGAGCCGCCCCCGACCGCGAGCATCGCGATGACCGAGGCCACGCCGATGACGATGCCCAGCAGCGTCAGCCCGGTGCGAAAGCGGTTGCTCCACATCACGCGCCAGGTCGCGCGCGCCGCCTCGTGCAGGTCCGCGGCCAGCGACGCATGGGTGTGGCGGCCCGATGCGGTCGAGAACGAGGAGGCGGACGACCTGCGCGCGGCCGCGGACATGGGCACCTGCCCCTCGCCCGAGTCCGCCACGATCTGCCCGTCGCGGATCTCGACGACGCGGCGCGCCTGCGCGGCCACCTCGCGGTCGTGCGTGATCAGGATCACCGTGTGCCCCGCATCCGCCAGTTCATTCAACAGCTTCATGACCTCCGCGCCGCTCTGGCTGTCCAGCGCGCCGGTGGGCTCGCCGGCCAGGATGATGCGGCCGCCGTTCATCAGCGCGCGGGCGATCGCCACGCGCTGCTGCTGGCCGCCGGACAACTGGCCGGGCCGGTGGTCCAGCCGCGCCCCCATCGCCAGGCGCTCGAGCAGCGCGGTGGCGCGCACGCGGCGCTCGGCCTCGGGCATTCCGGCGTAGAGCGCCGGGATCTCGACGTTCTCGCGCGCCGATTCGGTCGGCACGAGGTGATAGCCCTGGAAGACGAAGCCGAAGGCTTCCCGGCGCAACCAAGCCAGCGCGTCGGCGTCGAGGGTGGCGACGTCCTGGCCTTCGAACAGGTAGCGCCCGCTGCTCGGCCGGTCGAGGCAGCCGAGGATGTGCATGAGCGTCGACTTTCCCGATCCCGAGGCGCCGACGATCGCGACGAATTCGCCGGCATAAAGCCGCAGCGAGATGCCGCGCAGCACCAGTACCGGAGGGACGCCCGCGGCGTCGGTTTCATCGGCGCGCCCGTAGGACTTGCGGATGTCCTGCAGCTCGATCAGCGGCAAGGCCGGGTCGGCCTGATCGGCCGGCACGCCAGTGTTCGGCATCATGGCTTCGCAGCGCTGCCGGTGACGATGCGGTCTCCGACCTGCACGCCTTCGAGCACCTGCGCCATCACCCGGTTGCGCACGCCGATGCGCACCTGCCGGGTCTCCACCGTGCCGTCGGCGCGCAGCACCCGCGCGGTGAAGCGGTCGCCGGCGCCGCCGCTTACCGGCACGAGCGCCGCGGCGGGCACCACGGCCGCATCCCTGGCGGCCGCCTCGACGAAAGCGACCTGCGCCGTCATCTGCGGCATCAGCGCGCCGTCGGCGTTGTCCACGTCGAACAGCGCCGTGTAGACCACGACCTTGCTGCCCACCGCCGATGGCGTGGTGCCGCTCTCGCTGCCGCCGGCCTTGGGCGCCGGCGTCGGCGGCGCGGGCAGCAGCTGGCGCACCGTGCCCTGCCAGCGGCGCTGGTCCGCGCCGAGGGTCGTGAAGTAGACCGGCATGCCCGCCTTGACGCGCCGCACGTCGGCCTCCGATACCTCGGACCACACGGTCATGGAAGACAGGTCGGCGATGCGCAGCACGTTCGGCGTCTGGTAGGTGGCGTTGAGGGTCTGCCCCTCCCGTGCTTCCACCGATACGACCGTGCCGGCCATCGGCGCATAGATGCGCGTGTAGCCCAGGCGCGCCTCGTCGGCCTTGAGGGTGGCCTGGGTCTGTGCGATCTGGGCCGCGAGGTTGTCGATGCGGGCCGCGGCCGAGGCCAGCGCGGCTTCGGCGCCCTGCACGTCTTCTTCGCGCGTCGCGCCATCGGCCGCCATCCGGCGTTGCCGCGCATGCTGCTGGCCGGCCAGGCGGTGCTGGGCGCGCTGCTCCGCGAGCTGCGCGCGCAAGCCGGCCAGCGAGGCGCGCCCCGCGTCGACGGTAGCGCGCTGCACGCTGGGGTCGATCTCGACCAGAAGCTGCCCCTTGACCACGACATCGCCGGGCTGCACCTGCAGGCGCAGGATCTGCCCCGACACCTGCGCGCCGACATCGACATAGCGCCGCGGCTGCAGCGTGCCGAGCGCGGTGACGCTCGACTCGACGGTCGCGCGCGACACCGCAACGGTATCGACCGCGGTGGCGGGGCGAGCCGCCCAGAGAAGGCTCGCACCGGCAGCGGCCATAAGAAGAACAAGCAGGAGAGGAACGATTCGGCGCATGTCGACGGGACAGGACATTCAGGCGGCCCGCCACCGAGGCTCCGGGGAACGCCTCGCGACGGGAAGAGAGAGGCGAGAGGCCCGCGACCGGGCCCGGGTCAGATCTGGACGGCCTGCGCCTGCGGTTCGTCCCGGGTGGCGCTGCGCATGCGCGGATGCGCGGCGAGCAGCGCATTGCCGATTTCGCCGGTGCGCACCGAAGTCACGGAGAGCAGCGTGTCGCTCAGGCCATGGCTGCTCTCGCAGGCGCCCTGCAGGTAGATGCCCGGATGGAAGTCGGGCGTGGCCTTCAGTCGGTAGTAGCGGTCGACGTCGTAGTCGCCGATGTATGGCGCGAGCGGCTCCAGCAGGTCCTTGTGCTGGTTGCGCGCATAGCCGGTGGCGAGCACCACGGCGTCGTAGCGCACGGTGCTTTCGCGCTGCACGTCGCGGTCGAGCAACGTGAGGTGGACGCCGTCCTGCGCGGCGCGCACCGCGCGCACGTCGTGCTGGCGCAGCATGCGCAAGCGGGTGCCGCGCGCCACCTT
>CAMDXD010000473.1 GCA_945877995.1 Bordetella parapertussis | reverse complement strand
GGAACTCGAAGCACCGATCCGGCTGCTGCGCTGTGCGATCCGTCCCGACTCCGGCGGCGTCGGTCGCTTCCGCGGCGGCTGCGGCCTGGAGCGCGAATACCTCGTGCTGCACGGCCCGGTATCCATCTCGCACCGGGGCGAACGCCATTATGCGCAGGCCCCGGGCCTGGCTGGCGGGGGCGATGGCGCACTGGCGACCTCGGAGATCGTGCGCGCCGATGGCCGGATCGAAACGGTGCCGTCCAAGGGCATGCTCGTGCTGCAGGCCGGAGACCGGCTGCGCGTGTTCACCCCTGGTGGCGGCGGCTACGGCCCGGCCGCCGAGCGCAGTGCCGAGGCAATGGCCGAGGACCTGCGCAGCGGCAAGGTCGGCGCCGGTACCCGCTGAGCAGGCCGGGCATGCGACGCGGCAACGCCGCGGCGCGTGGCCAGGTGGGATCAGCCGCGGGCAGCCCGGAACATCGCCCGCACCTCGGCGGCAGTCGCCGTCTCTCGCCCCTGGGCGCGGGCAATGGCGGCCGCGCGTTTCACCAGTTCGACATTGCCCACGGCGGGCGCGCCCGGCGCCGGCACCACGTCTTCCAGGCCGGCACGCAGGTGCCCGCCCATGCGCACGGCGACAGCCGCGACCTCGGCGGCGAATGCACCGCCTTTCGCGCACCACCACAGCGCGCCCGCCGGTGCCGTGGCGGCGAACGAGCGCAGCCGTGCTTCCGCGTCCTCGCGCGTGGCGGGTTCGCCGAGGATGAAGCCCTGGCACAGCGGGTCGGAAACCACGCCGGCGCGATGCATCGCGCCGACCGCCTCGAACATGGCCGCCGTGGAGCCATCGACGCTCGGCACAACCTCGCGCAGCTTCATCGCAGCGGCCATCTGGTGCACCTCTTCCGGCTGCGTCGCGACATTGCGCATCGGCAGTGAAGCCATCTCGGGTTCGAGCACCAGCGGCCTGAGGGCCTCGTCGACAGTGAAGCCCTTCGCGCCGATCGACAGCTGGATCACCACGTCGGTGCGCTCACGGATGCGTTCGATGATCTCGCGATAGACCTCCGGATCCTGGGTCGACCGGCCATCGGGCCCGCGCGCATGCAGGTGCGCGACCGATGCGCCGGCCTCCACGCAGGCGGCGACGTCCTCGGCGATCTCGCGTGGCGACAGCGGAATCGCGGGATGATCTGCCTTCATGTAGCGCGAACCGGTGGGTGCGACCATCACGACGGTCTTCGCACTGCCCTTTCCTTGCACGCTCGGCCTCCTCGTTCGTGGCTGCGGGCCACGTTTGCTAAGATTGTACGCCCGGCCAAAGAGCCGGCTGGAGGAGTGATCGATGAAACACATGGCGCAGGACATCAGCATCGGGTTTGCCGCCCTCGCAATCGGCGCATGGCCCGCGGCGGCACAGGCACAGGCATGGCCGGCCAAGCCGCTGCGCATCGTGGTGCCGTTCGCACCCGGCGGGTCCACCGATATCGTCGCGCGCGCACTGGGAGCACGCGCCGCCGAGGGCCTGGGCCAGGCGGTGGCGATAGAGAACCGCGCGGGCGCGGGCGGTAACATCGGCGCCGAGGTAGCGGCACGCGCCGCGCCGGACGGCTACACGCTGTTCATGGGGCATGTCGGCACGCTGGCGATCAATCCTGCGCTCTATCGCAAGCTCCCCTACGATCCGATCCGCGATTTCGCCCCGATCACGCTGGCCATCGCGAGCCCACTGATGCTGGTGGTACATCCTTCGCTCCCGGCCAAGGGTCTGAAGGACGTGCTCGCGCTCGCGCGGTCGCGCCCCGGCCAGCTGACCTACTCCTCTGCCGGCAGCGGCAGCGCGTCACACCTCGCCGGCGCGCTGCTCGACAGCCTCAGCAAGGTCGAGGTCCTGCATATCCCCTACAAGGGCACCGGGCCGGCGACGATGGCGGTGGTCGGCGGCGAAGTGTCGATGATGTTCAGCGGCCAGGGCACGTCATGGCCGCTGGTCAACGCAGGCAAACTGCGGGCGATCGCGCACACCGGCCCGAAGCCGATCCCGAACGCACCGAAGCTCGCCTCGATGAACGAGAGCCTGCCGGGCTACGAAGTGATCAACTGGCATGGCGTGCTCGCCCCGGCCGGCACGCCGGGCGAGATCATCCGCCGCCTGCATGCCGAGTTCGTGAAGGCGCTCGGGTCGCCCGAGGTTCGTTCGCGCCTGACCGAGGACGGTTTCCAGGTGGTAGGCAACACGCCGGACGAGTTCGCGCGCTTCATCGCGGCCGAGAAGGACAAGTGGGCGAAGGTGATCGCCGGCGCGAAGATTCCCCAGGAATGAACACCGGCGGCATCGCGACCGCCTGCATCCAGGAGCGCGCACACCCGTGGGCATGACGGCAGTCGAGAAGGTACTCGCGCAGGCGAGCGGCGCGACCACGGTGGCACCCTGGGATGTCGTCTACCCGCAGCCCGCGCTGGTCTTCGTGCACGACGGCCATGTCGAAGGCGCGCGGCGCGAACTCGACGCGCTGGGCATCGACCGGATCACGCATCCGGAACGCGTCGTCTTCGCCACAGACCATGAAGTGCTCTACCTGAGCCCGCGCGCGGCGGCGCGCGGCACGGCGATCCGCAGGACCGCGCGCGACTGGCAGGTCGGGCGCTTCTACGACGTCGGCCAGGGCGGCCACGGCCACATCTTCCCGATGGAGGACGGCCTGGTGACCCCTGGCATGTTCGTGTTCGCGAGCGACATGCACTGCTCGAACTTCGGCGCGATCGGCGCGGTGCCGGTGCGCGCTGGTCCGGAGGTGGTCAGCGTGCTCGCCATGGGCACGCTCTGGACGACGGTGCCGCCGTCGGTGAAGGTGACGCTCACCGGTCGCCTGCAGCACGGGGTGTCCTGCCGCGATGCCGGCTTCCGCATCACGCATGCGCTGCTCAACGGGCCGGATGCGATCGACATCGACTACCGCTACCTCGAACTGGCCGGGGACGCGCTCGACGCGCTCGACGTGCACGAGCGCGTCGCCCTGTGCAACACGCCGACCGAGGCCGGGGTAGCCGGTGTGTTCGTGCCGCCATCGGAGCACGTGCTCGACTGGTGCCGCCAGCGCGCCAGGGCACCGTTCGCGCCGGTGTTCAGCGACCCGGATGCACGCTTCGAGGCTACGTTCACGTTCGACCTCTCGACCCTCGGCCCGCAGGTGGCGCTGCCGGGCAGCCCCGCCAATGCAGCCGACCTCG
>CAMDXD010000472.1 GCA_945877995.1 Bordetella parapertussis | reverse complement strand
GCAGCAGGCGCGAAGGATCCTCGAGGGCGTCCTTCATGGCAACCAGCGACAGCACCGCTTCACGGCCGTCGATGATCCGGTGGTCGTACGACATCGCCAGATAGTTCATCGGCCGTATCACGATCTGGCCGTTCTCGACCACCGCCCGGTCCTTGGTGGCATGCACGCCGAGGATGGCGCTCTGCGGCGGGTTGATGATCGGTGTCGACAGCATCGAGCCGAAGACCCCGCCGTTGGAGATCGAGAAGGTGCCACCGGTGAGTTCTTCGAGGGTGAGCTTGCCGTCCTGCGCACGCTTGCCCAGTTCGTTGATCTCCTTCTCGATGTCGGCCATCGTCTTGCGGTCGGCATCGCGCACGATCGGCACCACCAGCCCGCGCGGGCTTGCAACGGCGACGCCGATGTCGTAGTAGCCGTGGTAGACGATGTCGGCGCCGTCGATCGACGCATTGACCGCCGGGAACTTCTTCAGCGCATAAACGGCAGCCTTCACGAAGAAGGACATGAAGCCGAGGCGCACGCCATGTTCCTTCTCGAACCGGTCGCGGTATTTCGCGCGCAAGTCCATCACCGGCTGCATGTTCACTTCGTTGAAGGTGGTGAGGATCGCGGCATTGGCCTGGGAGGCCAGCAGGCGTTCGGCTACCCGCTGGCGCAGGCGCGACATCGGTACGCGCTGCTCGGGACGGTTGCCGAGGATGGCCCCGACGTTGACCGGCGCATCGACCTTCTGCAACCGTGCGGGGGCGGACGGGGCGGGCGCCGCAGCGCGCGCCTGCACCGCGCCGAGCACGTCTTCTTTCGTGACACGCCCGCCACGGCCGGAGCCGGCCAGCGCATCGGTTGCCACCTGCTGCTCGGCGGCGATCTTCTGCGCCGCAGGCATCACCGCAGCGGGGGCTGCGGATGGGGCCGCAGGGGTCGCTACAGAGGTCGCTGCCGGGGCCGCCGCAGGCGCAGACGAGCCCGCCGTTGCCGTCGCCTCGGTGTCGATCGTCGCAATCACTTCCTGGCTAGCGACCGTGCCGCCATCGCCCTTGGCGATGCTGACCAGTACGCCGGAGTCGGGTGCGGGCAGTTCGAGCACGACCTTGTCGGTCTCGATGTCGATCAGATTCTCGTCGCGCTTGACGAACTCACCCTGCTTCTTGTGCCATGAGAGCAGCGTCGCCTCGGCGACGGACTCGGACAGCATCGGTACCTTCACTTCCACCAGCATGATCGATTCACCTTGTCATGGTATTTCGTCCGCGCGCCCCGGCGAAGGGCGAGCGCGACCGGAGCCTCTGTCGGGCTATTCCTTCGTCTCGCCGCCGCCGAGCGTGATCGCCGCGGTGACGAGCTCTTTCTGTTGTATCGCGTGCAGCTTCTTGTAACCGACCGCCGGGGTCGCGGAGGAGACGCGGCCCGCATAGAACAGCTTCTGGCCCTTGCGCATCGCACGCCGGAGGTAATGCTGAACCCAGTACCACGCGCCCTGGTTGCGGGGCTCTTCCTGGCACCAGACAATCTCCTTCGCGGCCGGGTACTGGTCGATCTGCTCCTTGTACTCGTCGTGCGGAAACGGGTACAGCTGCGAGATGCGCACCAGCGCGACATCCTTCACGCCAGCCTCGCGCCGCGCGGCACGCAGGTCGAAGAACACCTTGCCGCTGCAGAACACGACGCGCTTCGCCGTCGCGGGATCGATGTCATCGTCTCACTCGCTGTTGACGGGGCGGAACTTGTCGAGGGCGAACTCCTCGAGCTGGGAGACGGATTCCTTGTGGCGCAGGATGCTCTTCGGGGTGAAGATGATCAGCGGCTTGCGGTACGGACGGATCATCTGCCGACGCAGCAGGTAGAACATCTGTACCGGCGTGGCCGGATAGCAGACCTGCATGTTGTAGTCGGCGCACAGCTGCAGGAAGCGCTCGATGCGGCCCGACGAGTGCTCCGGGCCCGCGCCTTCGTAGCCGTGCGGCAGCATCATCACCAGGCCGGACATCCGGCCCCACTTCACCTCGCCCGACGCGATGAACTGGTCGATCACGACCTGCGCGCCGTTCACGAAGTCGCCGTACTGCGCCTCCCAGATCACCAGTTCGTTCGGCTCGGTCGACGAATAGCCGTACTCGAAGCCGAGCACCGCCTCTTCCGAGAGCAGCGAGTCGATCACCGTGAAATCCGGCTGACCGGGGAACAGGTTCTGCAGCGGAACGTACGTGCCGGAATCCCAGCGCTCGCGGTTCTGGTCGTGCAGCACGGCATGCCGGTGGAAGAAGGTGCCTCGGCCAGCATCCTGGCCGGACATGCGTATCGCGAAGCCGTCCTTCAGCAGCGACGCGTAGGCCAGCGTCTCGGCCATTCCCCAGTCGAGCGGGATGCTACCTTCGGCCATCAGCCGGCGGTCATCCATGATCTTCTGCACGCGCGGATGCAGTTTGAAATCGTCCGGAACCTTCGACACCAGCCGTCCGAGCTCCTTCAACGTCTCGAGCGGGAGCTGGGTGTTGTCATTCTCGTTCCACTTCGTGCCCTTGAACTGATCCCAGTTCGGGGCATAGGGCGGCTTGAAGTTGGCGAGAACCGTCTTGTTCGTATGGTAGCCACCGTCCATCGCGGTCCGGTAGGTGCTGATCAGTTCGGTCGCGACGCTGTCGGTCACCACTCCCTCGGCGGCCAGCTTGTCGGCATACAGCTTGCGGGCACCCGACTTCTTGCCGATCACCTTGTACATCAGCGGCTGGGTGACCATCGGCTCGTCCTGCTCGTTGTGGCCGGGCCTGCGGTAGCAGACCATGTCGACCACGACGTCCTTGCGGAACTCCATGCGGAAGTCGAGTGCGGCCTCGACCACCAGTGCGACCGCTTCCGGATCGTCCGCGTTCACGTGGAAGATCGGCGCCTCGATCATCTTCGACACGTCGCTGCAGTACAGCGACGAGCGCGAGTCGCGCGGATCCGAGATCGTGAAGCCGATCTGGTTGTTGATGATCAGGTGCATCGTGCCGCCAGTGCCGAAGCCGCGCGTCTGCGACAGGTTCAGCGTCTCCATCACCACGCCCTGCCCCGCGTACGAGGCATCGCCGTGGATCAGGATCGGCATCACCTCGCGGCCGAGCTTGTCGCCTCGCCGGTGCTGGCGCGCGCGCACCGAACCGGTGACTACCGGGTTGACGATCTCGAGGTGCGACGGGTTGAACGCGAGCGCCAGGTGCATCGGGCCGCCTGGCGTCGTGATGTCGCTCGAGAAGCCATCGTGGTAGATCACGT
>CAMDXD010000471.1 GCA_945877995.1 Bordetella parapertussis | reverse complement strand
GAGACCGAAATGCCCGGCCTGATGGCGACCCGCGAAGAATATGGCCCGAAGCAGCCGCTTAAAGGAGCCCGCATCGCCGGCTCGCTGCACATGACCATCCAGACCGGCGTGCTGATCGAGACGCTGACTGCGCTCGGCGCCGACGTGCGCTGGGTCTCGTGCAACATCTATTCGACGCAGGACCATGCCGCCGCGGCCATCGCCGCCGCCGGCGTTCCGGTGTTCGCGGTCAAGGGCGAGAGCCTGGAAGATTACTGGGCCTACACCGCCCGCATGTTCGACTGGCACGGCGGCGGCTTCCCCAACATGATCCTCGATGACGGCGGCGACGCCACCATGTACGTCCATCTCGGCCTGAGCGCCGAGAACGGTGACATTGCCTTCCTCGACAAGCCGGGCTCCGATGAAGAAGTAATCTTCTTCGCGCTCTTGAAGAAGCAGCTCAAGGAAAAGCCGAAGGGCTACTTCGCCGAGATGGCGAAAAGCATCAAGGGCGTGTCGGAAGAAACCACCACCGGCGTGCATCGCCTCTACGACATGCAAAAGGCCGGCACGTTGTTGTGGCCCGCCATCAACGTCAACGACTCGGTCACCAAGTCGAAGTTCGACAACCTTTACGGCTGCCGTGAATCGCTGGTCGACGGCATCAAGCGCGCCACCGACGTGATGATCGCCGGCAAGGTCGCGGTGGTCGCGGGTTACGGCGACGTGGGCAAGGGCTCGGCCCAGGCCCTGCGCGCGCTGTCGGCCCAGGTGTGGGTGACCGAAGTCGATCCGATCTGCGCGCTGCAGGCGGCGATGGAAGGTTACCGCGTCGTGACGATGGACTACGCTGCCGACAAGGCCGACATCTTCGTCACCGCCACCGGCAACTTCCATGTGATCACCCATGACCACATGATGAAGATGAAGGACCAGGCCATCGTCTGCAACATCGGCCACTTCGACAACGAGATCGATGTCGCCGGCGTCGAGAAGTACAAGTGGGAAGAGATCAAGCCGCAGGTCGACCACGTGATCTTCCCGGACGGCAAGCGGATCATCATGCTGGCCAAGGGCCGCCTTGTGAACCTGGGCTGCGGCACCGGCCATCCGTCGTACGTGATGAGCTCGTCGTTCGCCAACCAGACGATCGCCCAGATCGAACTGTTCACCCAGACCGACAAGTACCCGGTCGGCGTCTACGTGCTGCCCAAGCACCTCGACGAGAAGGTCGCGCGCCTGCAGCTGAAGAAGCTGAACGCGCAGTTGACGGAGCTGACCGACACGCAGGCCCACTATATCGGCGTGCAGAAGCAAGGTCCGTACAAGCAGGAGCAGTACCGCTACTGATCGCGGCCACCGCCCCGGCCTGCCGTGCCGGGGCGGTGATTCCACCATCCTGCGTGCTGGGCACCCGGGCCGACGGATTCGCTGCGGCAGGCTACCACCCAGGCCGGTTGAAGGAACACACATGCAGACCCAGCGCGCATTCGACAGGACGTTCAGTTTCGAATTCTTCCCGCCGAAGACGCCGGAAGGCGTCGCGAAGCTGCGCGCGACGCGCGAACAGCTCGCCCAGCTCAAGCCGAAGTTCTTCTCCGTGACGTTCGGCGCCGGTGGTTCGACCCGTGACCGGACCCTCGAGACGGTGATCGAGATCCAGTCGTCCGGCAACGAAGCTGCGCCTCATCTGTCGTGCATCGGATCGACGGGCGAGAACATCACCGCGATCCTCGAGCAGTACAAGGCAAACGGCATCCGCCACATCGTCGCGCTGCGCGGCGACCTGCCGTCCGGCACTGTCGATGCCGGCGAGTTCCGTTACGCGAACGAACTGGTCGCGTTCATCCGCCAGCAGACCGGTGACTGGTTCCACATCGAAGTGGCCGCCTATCCCGAGGTGCATCCGCAGGCACGGTCCGCGAAGCACGACCTCACCAACTTCAAGCGCAAGGTCGACGCCGGCGCAAACTCGGCGATTACCCAGTACTTCTTCAACAGCGACGCCTACTTCGACTTCGTCGATCGCTGCGAGGCCGCCGGCGTGAAGATTCCGATCGTGCCGGGCATCATGCCGATCGGCAACTACACCCAGCTCGCCCGCTTCTCGGAGATGTGCGGCGCCGATATCCCGCGCTGGATGCGGCTGCGGCTGCAGGAGTTCGGTGACGACAAGGCGTCGATCCGTGCGTTCGGGCTGGACGTCATCACCGACATGTGCGATCGCCTGCTGCAGGCCGGCGCGCCCGGGCTGCATTTCTACTCGCTGAACCAGGCTGGGCTCACGACCACCATCTGGCAGCGGCTCGGGTTGTAGCCCGGCCCCCGCTTCAGGCCGTCTGCTGCCGCGGCGGCAGGTCGCCGCGCGATCCCCGCTCAGCGCACCATCGAGAAGCGTACCGTCTCTTCGTTGTCCACCGACGAATGCCCGAACGAGATCCGGCCGCGACCGCGCAGCATCACCTCTTCGCGCAACAACACGATCTCGGACTCGCCGTCGAACGTGACGAAGGTGCCGTTGGTGCTCTGGTCGATCAGGAAGAACTTGTCCCGGCGCTGCTCGATACGAGCGTGCTGCCGCGATGCCTGCGGGTCGGCGACCACGATCTCGCACCGGGGATCGCGCCCGAGGATCACGCCAGGATGGTCGGGGTCGAGCATCAGCGCGAACTCGCCGCGTTCGAGCCGCAAGGACCTGGGGATGATCATCGAGATGCTCGCGATGTGCGGCTGCATCGTGATCGCCGTGGTCAGGTCTTCGCCTGCCTGCCAGATCACCTCGAACACGGAAATCGCCTCGCCCTTGCCCTTGACCGCCAGCGCGGCGATCTCGCGGGTCGAGATGCGCAGCAGGTCGGGCAGGCGCGCAACCGTCGCGCCCGACGTCATGATCTGGTTGGCCTTGGCGAGCGCGGTCATGCGCGCAGCTACGTTGACCGTGTCGCCGAACAGGTCGCCGTTCTCCTCGATCACCGGGCCGGCATGGAAGCCGACCCGGATCGCGCGCGAATGGACACCGGGCTGCATCTGCGACTCGGGGACTGGCTCGGTGGCGAGTTCGCTCACCCGGATCTGCATCTCGGTCGCGGCAAGATAGGCGTGCTCGGCGTCCGGGAACACGCACATGATCTCGTCGCCGACGATCTTCACCACGCGGCCGCGCGAGTCGACCGCCGCCTCGCGCATGCTGCCCAGGCAGGCGTCGATCAGCTTCTTTGCGGCCTGGTCACCGAACAGTTCGTAGAGCCGCGTGCTGCCCGCGACGTCGGCGAACAGGATC
>CAMDXD010000470.1 GCA_945877995.1 Bordetella parapertussis | reverse complement strand
GATCGTCTACGGCATGTGGGGCCTGCTGGTCTTCGCGCCGATCTTCTCGTCCTATGTGCAAGTGCCGCTGCAGACCGTGTTCGGCGGCATCCCGGGCATCGGCGCGCTGTTCCAGGGCCCGCCGATCGGCATCGGCATCCTGTGCGCGTCCATCATCCTCGCGATCATGATCATCCCGTTCATCGCGTCCGTCATGCGCGACGTATTCGAGGTCACGCCGCCGATGCTCAAGGAGTCGGCCTACGGCCTGGGCGCGACGACCTGGGAAGTGGTCTGGCGGGTCGTGCTTCCGTACACCAAGACCGGCGTCATCGGCGGCATCATGCTGGGGCTGGGGCGCGCACTCGGCGAGACCATGGCAATCACGTTCGTCATCGGTAACGTCAACCAGCTCAACAGCATCTCGCTGTTTGACGCCGCGAACAGCATCACCTCTGCTCTGGCCAACGAGTTCTCCGAGGCCAACCCGGGCAGCCTGCATGAGGCTTCGCTGATCCAGCTCGGCCTGATCCTGTTCTTCATCACCTTCGTGGTGCTCGCTGCATCGAAGATCCTGCTGATGCGCCTCGAGCGCGGTGAAGGGGGGCGCACATGAGTTCCGCGGTTGCCTACGACCGGCGCCTCGCGCTCCACCTCAAGCGCAAGCGGATCAACATCCTCGCGCTGTTTCTGTCGCTGTCGGCGATGGCGTTCGGCCTGTTCTGGCTGATCTGGATCCTGTTCAACACGATCGTCCTCGGCATCTCCGGGATGTCCATCGCCATATTCACCGAGATGACCCCGGCGCCGAACGTGGTTGGCGGCGGACTGGCGAATGCGATCTACGGCTCGCTGATGATGGTCGGCCTGGCCACGCTGCTCGGCACGCCGATCGGCGTGCTCGCCGGCGTCTACCTGGGCGAGTACGGCCAACGCACCGTGCTGGGTGAAATGACCCGCTTCGTCAACGACATCCTGCTGTCCGCGCCGTCGATCGTGATCGGCCTGTTCATCTACGCGATCGTGGTGGCGAAGATGAAGACGTTCTCGGGTTACGCCGGGATCCTTGCGCTGGCGCTCATCGTGATCCCGGTGGTGGTGCGCACCACCGAGAACATGCTGCAGCTGATCCCGAACCAGCTGCGCGAGGCGGCGTACGCGCTGGGTGCCCCGAAATGGAAGGTCATCATGATGGTCACGCTGAAGGCGGCGCGGGCCGGCGTGGTCACCGGGATCCTGCTGGCGATCGCGCGCATTGCGGGCGAGACCGCACCGCTGCTGTTCACGGCGCTGTCGAACCAGTTCTGGACAATGGATCTCAGCCAGCCGATAGCAAACCTGCCCGTCACCATCTTCAAGTTCGCGCTCAGTCCATTCGAAAACTGGCAGAAGATGGCCTGGGCGGGTGTGTTCCTCATCACCATGGGTGTGCTCGCGCTGAACATCATTGCGCGCGTGATGTTCCGCAAGAAGGATTGAACCGTGCCTGATATCCAGACCAGCTCCGCCGCATCCGGAAGCAGTAACGTCCTTGCTGCCAATCCGCCGCTCGTGGGTGCCAACCGCACGAAGATCGAGGTCAAGGACCTCAACTTCTACTACGGCAAGTTCCAGGCGCTGAAGAACATCAATCTCGTGATCCCGGAAAAGCAGGTTACGGCATTCATCGGGCCGTCCGGCTGCGGCAAGTCGACCCTGCTGCGCATCCTGAACCGGATGTACGAGCTGTATCCCGAGCAGCGCGCCGAAGGCGAGATCCTGCTCGATGGCGAAGACATCCTGACCACCACCGACGACGTGTCGCTGATCCGCGCCCGCATCGGCATGGTGTTCCAGAAGCCGACGCCGTTTCCGATGACGATCTACGAGAACATCGCCTTCGGCGTGCGCCTGTTCGAGAAGATGTCGCGGAGCGACATGGACGAGCGTATCGAATGGGCGCTGAACCAGGCTGCGCTCTGGACGGAAGTGAAGGACAAGCTGCACCAGAGCGGCACCAGCCTGTCCGGTGGCCAGCAGCAGCGGCTGTGCATCGCGCGCGGCATCGCGATCAAGCCCGAGATCCTGCTGCTGGACGAGCCCTGTTCCGCGCTCGATCCCCTTTCCACCGCGAAGATCGAGGAACTGATCAACGACCTCAAGCGCGACTACACGGTCGTGATCGTCACGCACAACATGCAGCAGGCGGCCCGGGTGTCGGACTTCACGGCCTACATGTACCTGGGCGAGCTGATGGAGTTCGGCGTCACCGAGTCCATTTTCATCAAGCCCCGGCGCAAGGAGACCGAGGACTACATCACCGGACGCTTCGGCTGAGGGCGATCCGGCGTTCCCTGCGTCGAATTGACCGGCGGAGACCGCCCTCGGTATAATCCCGAGGTTCTACTCCAGGGCAATTCACAGAGATGGCTGCGACCGACGCTGCGACCCACGCTGCGACCCACGCTTCGACCCACGCTTCGACCCACCACACGCCCCCGGCGAAACTTGTCGTTGGCAACTGGAAGATGCACGGCTCGCTCGAGCGCAACGCGCAGTTGCTGCGCCAGTGCGCTGCGGCGTTCGGGCCGGCAACACCCGCCGGCGCAGCCCTCGTGGTCGTCTGCGTGCCGTTCCCGTACCTGGCGCAGGCGCGCGAGCTGCTGCCCGGAAGTGCCGTGCGCTGGGGTGCCCAGGACGCCAGCGTCAACGCCTCCGGGGCCTACACGGGTGAAGTGTCGGCGTCGATGATCGCCGAATTCGGCGCGACCTACGTGATCGTCGGCCATTCCGAGCGGCGCGCGCAACATTCCGAGACCAGCGCCATGGTGGCCGACAAGGCTGCTGCCGTGCTCGCCGCCGGCATGACGCCGATCATCTGCCTCGGCGAGACGCTCGAAGAGCGCGAGACCGACATCACCGAGGCGGTGATCGCCGGCCAACTGTCGGTGTGCGTCGAGGTGCTTGGGCTTGCCGCCCTGGCGCAATGCGTCATCGCCTACGAGCCGGTGTGGGCGATCGGCACCGGCCGCACTGCGACGCCGGAGCAGGTGCAGGCCGTGCACGGGTTCCTGCGCACGCGCCTCGGGCATGCCGGTGGCGGCATCCCGTTGCTCTATGGTGGCAGCGTCAAGCCTTCCAATGCTGCCGAACTGTTCGCGATGCCGGACGTCGACGGCGGACTGATCGGGGGCGCTTCGCTCAAGATCGAGGCTTTCGAGCCGATCTGCCGGGCGTTCAACTGATCCGACCGCCACGGCCGATTTGCACCACAGGGAAACCACAGGGAATACCCAGGATGCTCCAGACTTTCAT
>CAMDXD010000469.1 GCA_945877995.1 Bordetella parapertussis | reverse complement strand
GCTCGGAGTCGAGCACCGGCTCGCGCCGCCAGTCGATCACGCGCAGCGGCGGTGGTTCGCTGCACAGCTTCGGATCGAGGTCGGCCGCGCTCGGCACTTCGGCGAACAGCACCTGCGCGCCGGCGCTACTGGCCAGCGTGCCACGGAAGCCGGGCGGCAGGAAGGCCACATGCGAGTCGCCGAGCGCGATGTCCGTGGCGCCACCGGCGGCGTCGGTCAGCGTTGCCGTGCCGCCGAGCATCTGGAACCAGCCCAGGCTGCGCGGACCGATCTCGACCGGGGCGACCGAGCTTGCTCCCAGCACCAGGCGGTCAAGCAGGATGCGCGTACCTTCGACGCGCTCCCCGGTAAGCAGGCGCTGCCGCTGCACGCCGGCGCCGAAGGGCTCGCCACCGACACTGGATTCGTTGAACGTGATTGCCATCGTCATCCTCCGTGGGCGCCGTTGCGCCGCTGCGCGCACTGTATTCGCGGTCCGGCACGGATGCAAATCGACTATCGCCGCGCTGCGCATGCAGCAGAAAGGCCCGCGCAAGGTAACGGCAATCCCACTAAACTCGGCACCAGAACCCGGACACTTGTCATCTGCCCCCGGGTCGACATTTTCCCGTACCGCCGCCTCCGGACCATCCCGGCCGCGCGGCGCAAGCCGGGCTCACGGAGGATCGATTGAACAAAACCATGCAGAAATCGCTTCGCGCAGCGCTCGGCTGCGCCGTGCTCGCCGGTGCAGTGTTCCCGGTCGCCGCCCTCGCCCAGCCAGCCGAGGGCGGTGCATACCCGACGCGACCGGTCCGCCTGGTCGTGCCCTTTCCGCCCGGCAGCGCCAGCGATTTCCTCGGGCGCCAACTGGGCGCACTGCTCGGCGAGGGCTACAAGCAGCAGGTCGTGATCGACAACCGCCCGGGTGCCGGTGGCCTGATCGGCAGCCAGCTGATCGTCGCCGGTGCACCGGACGGGCATACGCTCGGCCTGGTCGGCGCCCCGCACTTCGTCGGCGTGCTGATGCAGCCTAAGCCGGCCTATCGGCCGATCGAAGACGTGGCGATGATCTCGCAGGTCGCGACCATCCCGAACCTGCTCAGCGTCGCGCCGAACCTGCCGGTCAAATCCGTGCAGGAATTGATCACCTATGCGCGCGCCCGGCCGGGCGAACTGAACTATGCGTCGCTCGGCGTCGGCTCGTTCGCGCACACCGCAGCTGAAATCTTCCGCAGCGCGGCCGGCATCAAGGTCGTGCACGTGCCTTTCAAGTCGATCGCCGATGTCAATGCCGAACTGCAGGCCGGGCGCATCCATTTCCTGATCTTCACCGCACCGTCGAGCCAGGCCCTGATCGGCGAAGGCCGCGGCCGCGCGCTGGCGGTGACCACGGCGAAACGCAATCCGGCCTTCCCCGACCTGCCGACGCTGGCCGAGGCCGGCCTGCCGGCAGCGACCAACGACGCGTGGTTCGGGGTGATCGGCCCGGCCGCGTTGCCGCGTCCGCTCGCCGCGCGCATCTATGCCGACATCAACCGCGTGCTGCGCTCGCCCGAGGCGAAGGAACGCTTCGCGCGACAGGGCGCCGATCCGACGTTCGAATCGACGCAGCAGAGCTTCCTCGCGATGATGAAATCCGAATATGCGCGCTATGCGACGCTGGTTAAGGAGTTCGGGGTACAGCCGCAGTAGGCCCCGCACCTGCGCCAACGAAAAAGGCCCGGCGATGCCGGGCCTTTTTCCATCTGGTCGAGCCGTCAGATGCCGCCGAACAGCATGTACTTCACTTCCATGAACTCGTCGAGGCCGTACTTCGAACCTTCGCGGCCCAGGCCCGACTGCTTCACGCCACCGAACGGCGCGATCTCGTTGGAGATGATGCCGGCGTTGATGCCGACCATGCCCGACTCGATCGCCTCGCCGACACGGAAGCAGCGACCGACATCACGGCTGTAGAAATAGGCGGCAAGCCCGAACTCGGTCGCGTTGGCAAGGCGGATCGCCTCTTCTTCGGTCTTGAACTTGAACAGCGGCGCGACCGGCCCGAAAGTCTCTTCAATGGTGACCTTCATGTCGGTGGTCACGTCGGTGAGGATGGTCGGCTCGTAGAAGGTGCCACCGAGCGCATGGCGCTTGCCGCCGGTGAGGACCTTCGCGCCCTTTGCGACCGCATCGGCGACATGCTCCTCCACCTTCTCGAGGCCCGCCTTGTCGATCAGCGGCCCCTGGGTGATGTCGCCGCCCAGGCCGTTGCCGACCTTCAGCGTATCGACCTTCGCCTTCAGCTTCTGCGCGAACGCCTCATACACGCTTTCCTGCACCAGGATCCGGTTGGCGCAGACGCAGGTCTGGCCGGTGTTGCGGTACTTCGACGCGAGCGCCCCCTCTGCAGCGGCATCGAGGTCGGCATCGTCGAATACGAGGAACGGCGCGTTACCGCCGAGTTCGAGCGAGAGCTTCTTGATCGTCGGCGCGCATTGCTCCATCAGCACCCGGCCGATTTCGGTCGATCCGGTGAAGGTCACCTTGCGCACGATCGGGTTGGCGCACATCTCACCGCCAATGGCGGCCGCCGAGCCGGTGATCACACTGAACACGCCCTTCGGGATGCCCGCGCGCTCGGCCAGCACGGCCAGCGCCAGCGCCGAGAACGGGGTCTGGCTGGCGGGCTTGAGCACCATCGGGCAGCCGGCGGCGAACGCCGGGCCGGCCTTGCGGGTGATCATCGCGTTGGGGAAATTCCACGGCGTGATCGCCGCGCAGACACCGATGGGCTGCTTGGTGACGACGATGCGCTTGTCGGCCTGGTGCTGGGGAATCACGTCGCCATAGGCGCGCTTGGCTTCCTCGGCGAACCATTCGATGAAGGAGGCGCCGTACATCACTTCGGTGCGCGACTCGGTGATCGGCTTGCCCTGCTCCGATGTCATCAGCACCGCGAGGTCTTCCTGGTTGGCGACGATCAGGTCGAACCACTTGCGCAGGATCGCCGAGCGCTCCTTGGCGAGCTTCGAACGCCAGGCCGGCCAGGCGGCGTCAGCCGCCTCGATCGCCATGCGCGTCTCTTCGGCCCCCATCTTCGGCACCGTACCGAGCACCGAGCCGTCGGCCGGATTGCGCACGGTGATCGTTTCGCCGGACCGTGCATCGACCCACGCGCCGTCGAGGAAACACTGCTGGCGGAACAGGCCGGGATCTTTCAACTCGAGCATATCGCTCTCCTTCGTGTTGCGTGGTTTCGGGGGACGCGTCTCAGTAGGTGCCCGGGTAGGCCCCACCGTCCATGAGGAAATTCTGCCCGGTCACATAG
>CAMDXD010000468.1 GCA_945877995.1 Bordetella parapertussis | reverse complement strand
TGCGCCGACCGGCACGACCGACGGGCCTGCGTCAGCCTGCGGCAGGAAGCGCTGGAAGAACTTGAGCTCGTCGCTCTGCAGCGTCGGGTTGGTCACCACCGTCAGGCGTATGAAGATCACCAGCTCGGTCTTGGTCACGCGCTCGTTGCGGAAGCTGAAAATGTCGCCGATGCCAGGCTGTCGCGACAGCCACGGCACGCCGTCGCGACTGCGCGAGATATCGTCCTGCATCAGGCCACCGAGGATCACGGTCTGTCCGCTCACCACTTGCAGCACCGACTCGAGCTCGCGCGTCTGGATCACCGGAACGAGGTTCTGGATCGGTGCGATGCCCTGGCGCAGGCTCGGGTTCGGATCCGCGACCGTGCCGGTCACGCGGGTGATCGTCGGGCGTACGGTGAGGATGACCTGTCCGCTGTCGTTGATCTGCGGTGTCACCGCGAGCACGACGCCGACCGGGACCGTCTGCGCGGTCGTGTTGAAAACGGTCGGCTGGATGGTGCCGCCAGCCGTGACCGCGCCCTGCTGGGCCTCGACCTGAAAATACACGAAGTTGTCGGTCACGCGCAGGATCGACGTCTGGTTGTTCAGCGCCATGATCTTCGGGCTCGACAGCACCTGGGTGTTGCCGAACTGCTGCAGCAGCTTGATCGCGGACACGACGTTGCCCGAATCGGACGTGTAGCCGATCGAGACCACCGGCGGTACGCCTAGATTGCTGCCGATCAGCTGCTGCTGGATCGAAAAGCCGCCGAACCCGCGCAGCCGGCTCCAGTCGACCCCGGCCTGGTAGGCGTCGTTCAGCCGGACTTCGGCGATCGTCGCCTCGATCAGCACCTGTCGGCTGACCGCGCTGGTCACCCCGTCGAGGTACTGCTGGACCAACTGGTGCTGCCGCTCGGTGGCGAGCACATTGACCGTGCCGGCGAGCGGATTGACCACGATGCTGTCGCGCACGTCGTTGGCGATCGGCTGCTGCTGCCCTGCCTGGCCGAAGACCGTGTTGAACAGTGTGGTCGATGCGGTCCCCGCGCGGCTGACCGCTTCCGCCTGCGCGAGGCGCTCCTCGCGCTGCTGCCGGGCCTGCTCGGCGCGCTGGGCGCGATCTTCGACGGTCTGCGTCTGTGCGCGGGACGAGGCGAGGATCGCGCGCACGTTGTCGCGCAGGGTCTCCCAGAAATTGCTCTGCGAGGTGGTGCGCACCAGCGTGGCGGACGCGTTCACCGCACTGCCAGCGCCGGCTCCGGCCCCCCCGGCCGAGCCGCCCGCCGCCCCGCCTGCCGCCCCCTGCTGACCCCCGATCTGGCCGGACGCGCCGATGGTGGCGGTGGTGTCACGCTGCATGTTCACGTAGTTGACCCGGTACACCCGGAAGAACGGTGTATCCGGCTGGACGATGATGGTCGAGCCTTCTGTGCGCACCCGCATGTCGACCTGGCGGCCGACGCGTTCCAGGATGGCCGGCAGCGTCTCGTTGATCGCGTTCAGCGTGACCCGGCCGGTGAGGCCGGGGTGGATGTCGATGTTCTGCCGTGTATCGCGCGCAAGCGCGAGCAGGAGTTCACGCACTGGCACGTCGCTGACCACGACGCTGTAGGTGGAGACCTTCTCGGCCGGCTTCGGCGGTGGTACCAGGCCGGACACGCGGACCGGTGGCGGCAGGTCGCCGACCGGCGCCGCCTCGCGCGCGGCGGTCAGGTGCCCTTCGGACTGGGGCAGAGCGGGAGCGACCTTGATCGGCGTGCTGCAGCCGCCCAGCAGCATCGCCACCGCGAGCGCCGAGAACAGGCATGGCACGACCCTCGCGTCGGCGATCGGTTGCCGCTGGGCATGGGTCGGCGCGTTCATCGGCGGGTCCTCTGGAATGAAGGAATCCGGACGGTGGGCTTCCGGCCGGCGGATGGTGTGCCGGGGCGTGCACAGACCGTCACCCTTGCCCTCAGATTACAATTAATATTGCTATATTTCAATGATTTGCTTCGATCAACTAGAAAGTTTGTCAAGATCCTGTAGAGGCGATTTCATCGCGGATGCCTTGTATCGTCCGCAGGCGGGGTGAGAACGTTCGGAGCGTTTCGGGCAGGGCTGCCATGACGGCCTTCGCCTCGCTCCGGCTGGCGAAATCCCCGTAGAACACCGTGAGCAACGGGCGCTCGTCGCTGAGGGTGCGGATCACGAACAGGCGCTCTTGCTTTATCTGTCGGGACAGACCTCGCAACTGCCTGTCGAGCTGTTCTTCGCTGTGCGAGCCCATCAGCTGGATCGTCACCCGGGACGGGTCGGACGTACTGAGCCATTCGACTGTCGCCGACAGCCGGGTTGCCAGCACACTGCCCGCAGTCTGGACAGCGGCCGGTGCGGCCGGTGCGGCAGGTAACGCGGTTGCATCGGTTGCCGCCGTTGCCGCCGTTGCCTCGTGTGGTCTGGGCGGGGGCGGCGCGGAGGGCGTATTCCGTGCGTCTGCCGCCAGCGCGATGCCCGGGTCGGACGAGGGCGCGATCGCCAGCGCAGACGGGTGCTGCCTCGCCGACAGCAGCCAGGCAGCTACTGCCACTACCAGCGCGAGCATCACTGCAAGGCCTGCCGCGACCATCGCCCATCCCCTGCCGGCACCGCGCATGTCGCTGCCCTGTGCGAATTCGCTGTCGCGGATCGCGGCTCTCGCATGCCGTGGCGCGACCGAATGCGTGGATTCGGAAAACGCCGCGAGCAATGTCTTGTCGCCGAGCAGGTTCACGCGCCGGGTCAGGCCTGCCGATGCACGGGCGATGCGCGCCACCACGGCCGGGCCGAACACGTCCGGTCCCTTGTACCCCGCGGTGCGCAGGCGGAAGTCGAGGTACAGCCCGATTTCTGCGGCCGACAGTGGCGCCAGCGTGAAGCTGTGGCTGATGCGCTCGCGCAGTTGCCGGATCTCGGACTTTCGCAGCAGGGTATCGAGTTCCGGCTGTCCGAAGAGAACGATCTGCAGCAGCTTGTGCCGGTCGGTCTCGAGGTTCGACAGCAGCCTGATCTCCTCGAGCGTGGCGATCGGCATGCTCTGCGATTCCTCGACGAACAGCACCACCTGCCGGTTCGATGCATGGCAGTCGAGCAGGAAGGCGGTGAGTCGCTGCATCGTTTCGAGCCGCCCGGAACCCGCCGGCATCGACAGCTCGACTTCATGGGCGATCGCGTGGAGGATCTCGTCCGGGGAAACGCTCGGGTTGGCCAGATAGATGCCGAGCACGTCGTCTGGCAGCCGTGCCTGCAGCATCCGGCAGAGCATCGTCTTGCCGCTGCCCACTTCGCCGGTCACCTTG
>CAMDXD010000467.1 GCA_945877995.1 Bordetella parapertussis | reverse complement strand
ATCGCCGCGATCGGCGAGCAGTGCGTCGAGCAGCCCCTCGGCCGACTCGAACTCGCGCGCGGCGATATGGTGGATCGCGAGGTCGAGCCGCTGTTCGAGTTCGGCCTCATCGTGGGACGTCCACAGCGCCCAGATCGTGTCCTCGGCTTCGCCAGCCACGACCATGTCCTGGGTCGAGGCCAGCGTGCAGAACAGATCGGCCAGCCGACGCTCGGTGACGGTGCGCGCCGCCGCTACCGGCGGCCGCGAGACCACCAGCCGCAAGGCGCGATCGAACAGCGGGGACATCATCGGCGATGCCTCGTCAAGGCGCGAGTTCTATACCCGATGAGCGAACGACCTTCGCCCACTTCGCCAGTTCGGCCTTGATGAAAGCACCGAACTGCTCGGGCGAACTGCCGACCGGGTCGGCGCCGAGCTTCGACAGCGTATCGGCGACCTCGGGCAGCTTCAGCACCCGTGCCACGTCGCGATAGAGCTTCTGGATGGCATCGTTCGGGGTGCCGGCTGGCGCGAGCAGGCCGGTCCAGCCCGATGTCGTGATGCCGGCCATGCCCGCCTCGGCGGCGGTCGGCACATCGGGCAGCACCGGCGAGCGCTGGCTACCCATCACCGCCACCGCGCGCAGCTTGCCCGACCGGATGTACTGCGTGACCGAAGGCAGCGTGGTGAACATCACCGCGTTGGCGCCCGACAGCAGGTCGGTCACGGCAGGCGTCTCGCCCTTGTAGGGCACGTGCAGCATCTTCACGCCATTGAGCTGGCTGAACAATTCGCCAGACAGGTGGTTCATGTTGGCGACCCCGGCCGAACCGTAGGGCAGTTCGCCCGGCCGCTTGCGTGCGAGCGTGGCGAGGTCCTTCAGCGAAGCCACCATCAGCGCCGGGTTGACCACCACCACGAAGGTGATGCCTGTCACCTGAGACACGGGCGCGAAATCGCGCAGCGTGTCGTAGGGCAACTGCTTGAACACGAGCGGGTTGATCGCCACCGCGGACGGCGGTGCGATCACCAGCGTGTAGCCGTCGGGCTTCGCCTTGGCCACAGCCTCCATGCCGATGATCGCGTTGGCGCCGGGGCGGTTCTCGATCACGATCGGCTGCCCGAGGCCTTCCTGCATGCGCAGGCCGACCGTGCGCGCCGCGATGTCGAGGCTCGCACCCGCGGCCTGGGGCACCACGATGCGCACCGGGCGATTCGGAAAATCAGCCTGCGCCAGCGCGGCGGCAGGCAGCGCAGACACGGCCAGCAGCAGCCCACGCAACAGGCGCCTGCCGCCGTCGATCAGTTCGGTCTTAACCATCACACCTCCGCGGTCACTTCGATTTCGATCAACTTGCCCTGTCGGGTATCGACCCATGCATATTCGCAGCCGGCTACCGGATGAGGCACCAACTGGCGGAACGATTCGCGCAGGTGTTCCATCCGCTGCGACACATGCAGGAAGAACGACGCCCGCACTACCCGCCGCCATGACGTGCCGGCCATGGCCAGCGTGTCGCCGATGCGCCCGACCACTACGGGCAACTGTTCCTCGAACGTCGGCAGCACCACGGTGTTGCCGGAAATGAACTGCACCCCTTCACGCACCACATGGCGCGCGACGATCGTGCACGGTTCGTACTCGACCACCTGCTTGCACGACGCCCGGTCGTTCGGGCGCATCGCCAGCAGGTCCAGCGACAGGCGAGCGGATGAAGCGAACCGGGACGGGCGGATATGGCTGGAGCTGACCGAGCGCGCATCGCCGGACAGTACCCGCGCACGTTCCTCCACCGCCTCGCCCCAGGCGTCCATGTCGCGCGCCCACAGGCGGGTGCGCACCGTGTCTGCCAGCGACAGCCCGTGCGTGCGCAGCCGTTCGTCCATGCGGCCGAGCAGCCCCGCCATCTCGGCAGTCACCGAGCCGCGCGGCTCGCCCTCGGCCGACAGCGCGACGAATTCATGCCCGAGCCATGGCGTGATCGTTTCGTGCATCAGCCAGCCACCCCGCCCGCATGCGCCATGCGGCGCACGATCGCGATGCCGGCGACCGTCGCCGCCAGCGACCCGAAGACATGCAGCCCCACCAGCAGCCCGGCCCAGCCGAAATCGCCACGTTCGAGCAGGCCGACGGTCTCGGCGGAGAAGGTGGAGAAGGTGGTCAAACCGCCGAGGAAGCCGGTGACCAGGAACAGCCGGACTTCGGGTGGCCAGCCGGCATTGCGCCCGAGCACTTCCCAGGCTGCACCGATCAGCAGGCCGCCGACGACATTGGCCGCCAGCGTGCCCAGCGGCAGCGGCTGGAACACCGGGTTCCACAGCAGTGCAAACGCCCAGCGCAGCCAGGCGCCGAGTGCCGCGCCGATGCCCACTGCCAGCAGCCCGGTGGCATTCAACGTGGATCGCCCGGCAGCCAGCGCCCGGCCGCTGCATCGTCGCTGGCACGGGACTCGACCCAGCGCTCACCTTCGGGCGTGCGCTCCTTCTTCCAGAACGGCGCACGCGTCTTGAGGAAATCCATGATGAAAGCACAGGCGGCCAGCGCTTCCTCGCGATGCGCCGACAGCGCAACCACCAGCACGATCTGGTCGGCCGGCCGCATGCAGCCGACCCGGTGCACCACCAGCGCGTCCTGCAGCCGCCACCGGCCGTGCGCCTCGTCGACGATCTGCTGCAGCGACTTCTCGGTCATCCCGGGATAGTGTTCGAGCGTGAGTTCGGTGACCCCGCTGCCGTCGTTGAAGTCGCGCATCACGCCGATGAAGCTGGCGACCGCGCCGACGTCGCTGCGCCCCGCGCGCAGCGCACGGATCTCGGCGGAGATGTCGAAGTCTTCCGTCTGCACGCGTACCGGCACCGATCAGCCTCCGGTGACCGGCGGGAACACTGCGACCTCGTCGCCGTCGGACAGCCGCTGGCCGGCGCCGGCAAGGTCCTGGTTCACCGCCATGCGCACCTGCCGCCGGGCGTCGAGTTCGCACGCCCAGGCGCCGCCACGCGCGGCAAGCCATGCCCGCAGTTCGCCGGTGGTCGCGACCCCTTCGGGCAGCACCAGCCGCTCGCGCTCAATGGCGAGCGTTTCACGCAGCCGCGCGAAATACAGGAGATCCACGGTAACCATGGCTGCGATCATAGCGCTCCGGCCGCGTGACGGCACCCGCGAGCGCCGTGATCACACCGAAGGGTGGGGAAACCGGGCGAACACGACGGCGGCAATGGCCGGGATGTCGTCGACATGCACCTGCGGCACGGAAACCGGCAGCCGTGCAAGGTCGGTCGCCACCGCGACCACCCACGGGTCGGTCGCGGCGAGCAGCGGCGCCGGGCAGGCCGAG
>CAMDXD010000466.1 GCA_945877995.1 Bordetella parapertussis | reverse complement strand
CGAGCCTCGATCCGCTCGATGCAGGCACGCACGACGGCTTCGCAGGTCGTGCGGCCAGACAACACCGCAGCGGCGATATCGCTGGCCGTCAGCTCGTTCAGGGGGCGGGTCATCATGGCTCAATCCGCCTTGAGGTTGGCCGTCCTGATCACCCGGGTCCACTTCTCGGATTCGCTGCGAATGAAGTTGCGGAAATCCTTGGGCGAGTTGGTGACGGGCACGGTGCCGATGCTCGCGAGCACCTGCGCCACCTTCGGGTTGGCGACGCTGCGCACGATCTCCTGGTTCAGGCGGTCGACGATCTCGCGCGGCGTACCGGCGGGCACGAGGATGCCGTACCACTGCGTGACCTCATAGCCGGGGACGGTCTCGTTGATGGTGGGCTGTTCGGGCAGGCTGCGCTTGAGTCCGGTGGTCGCCAACGCGCGCAGCTTGCCCACCTGAAGGTGCGGCACCACCGAGGGCCCGGTACCGAACATCATCGTGGTCTCGCCCGAGAGGGTCGCGACGGCGGCTGGACCGGTTCCCTTGAATGGGACATGCACCAGGTCGACGCGCTGGGACAGCTTTAGCAGTTCTCCCGCCAGGTGCGGGGCGCTGAACGTACCGCTCGACGCATAGGTGAGCTCGCCGGGGCGCTTGCGGGCCAGCGCCATCAGATCGCCCATCGTACGCACAGGCAGCGTCGGATGGACGGCGAGGATGTAGTCGGTCGTCGCGACCAGCGAGACCGGATCGAAGTCGCGCTGCGTGTCATAGGGCACCTTGCTCGCCGCTGGCAGCATCGCCAGCGGGATCACGTTACCCATCACCAGCGTGTAGCCATCCGCGGGTGCCCGGGCCGCGGCTTCGACGCCGATCATCCCGCTCGCGCCGCCGCGGGAATCGACGATCACCGGCTGCCCGAGCTGCTCGTTCAGCGCCTGCCCCAGCACGCGGGCAACGGCGTCCGTACCCCCGCCAGGCGGAAACGGCGAGATCAGCCGGATCGGCTTGGCGGGCCAGGCCTGCGCCCCGGCCGCCCCCGCGACGAGAAGGCAGCCGATGCAGCCACCGAAGCCCAGCATCCGTCGAACGGAACCATTCATCGTCGTGCCCTTCCTGAAGGTGGATCGGATCAGATCACGCACGCATCGCTGCCGCAGCCGAGGTCGCGATCGGCGTCGGCCAGCAGCGCGTCGAACCCCGCCGGCATATCGATCTCGCGGCCGATCACGTGCGGACAGCACGCCGGCAGCCAGCATGCATTGGTCGGATGCCCGCCACCGGCGACGAGCAGCACGATGTTTTCGGCGCGCGAGGCGATCGGCCACGGGTCCATGCCGGCGCTCTCGGCGGCCTGGATACCGATCCATTCATCCGCACCGGATCGCCGCAGCTGCGACATCGGCACCTTCGAGTGCTCCCACAGGAACTCGCGGATCGACTGCTGCGTCCAGCCCAGCCCTGCCATCACCGCCGCGATCACCTGCGGGATCATCAGCACGCCGGGCGTGCCCTCGCGGTAGCCGGGCAGGATGCCGAGCTGCGCGCCCCGCAACACGTCCGCGATCCGGTACATGCCGCGGAGGATGTCGTTCTCGGCCGTCTCCTTCACCGCGCTGCGGCGCTTGATGTTGGTGACGCCGTTGGCGAACACGAGCGACACCGAGTTGGTGCCCGGCGCAAAGCCGTGGCGGGTGGTGCCGTGCGGCAACCAGCCGTCGGGAAGGCCGGCCTCGTCTTCCGCGAACACGGCATTGGTGTAGCGCATGCCGCCGAACATCGCCATCGCACCGATGCCCGGCAACGCGCCACCCAGGTTTTGCTGCAGCAGGCGCAGCGCTCGGCCGATGCTGGCGCCGGCCGGATGCTGCGGATCGGGCCCCAGGCAGCCGAAGCCGCTGTTGAGCCGGATCCGGCGCGCGATCGGCCCGTTGACGATGATCACCGGATAGACGCTGCCCGAGTCGGCCTGCAGCGCCGCGCTGTCCGAATGCGGATCGAGGAATGCGTCGACCGCTGCGACCAGCACCGGCAGGTACTCGGGACGCCCCCCGGCCATGACCAGGGCAATGGCGATCGACTCGATCGTCACCACGCCCCCGCGCGGCGGGAACTTGCCGAGCACATGGTCGCGCGGGTGCGTCGTGCCCTTCAGTATCCAGTCGACCCGCGCCGCGGTCGCCGGTACCACGGGCAACCCGTCGCCCCACAGGCTGGACAGGTAGTGGTTCGCAACCTTCGCCTGCAGCGCTTCGGCATCCGGCGCGCTGAACGACAGGCGCCTTGCGGACTGGGCCGAGGCCGCCGTCGCCGGCGCCGTCCACCGGGTCAACGCCTGGTAGAACTCTGCCTTGCGTTCGACCACCGCCCCGATGTCGCTGCCGGGCAGGAACAGTTCGATCGGGAACACGACCATCGCGGCATCGGCCGCGAGGCCACGGCCGGACATCACATTGCGCAACACACCGACGAACTCGGTGCGCGCAAGCAGGACGGTCGGAATTCCGAGTGTTTCGAGGTTAGCGGCTGCACGGCCGCATGCTGAGGCGCAGGAGCCTCAAGCCGCGTTGCCGATGATGACCGCGTCGATCCGCTGTTCCTTGAGCAGCGCCGCCGTGCGGTCGCTCGAGATCTGGTCGTTTCCCTTGGGAAACGCATCGATCGCCAGCACTTCCGCACCCGGGAAGTCGGCTTCGATCTGCGCCTTGAGCGCCGGCAGCGCGAAGTAGGCCTGCCACTGCTCGTTGGTCAGGAAGGCCACGCGCTTGCCGTTCAGCGTCGCGGGCCGGGGCGCGTGCGGGACGCTGACCTCCGTGTAACCGGTCGGGTCGTACAGGTCGATCTCTTGCATCGCGGACTCCGTGCTATCGGGCGGTGGACGGGTGGTCATGCAGCAGCGGATCCATTGTGTCCGCACATGCGGCGATCTGACAAGGGCGCGCCCTCAATCGAGCTTCGCGCCCGACTGCTTCACCACCTTGCCCCACTTCTGGCTCTCGCTGCGCACGAACGCCGCAAGCTGCTCCGGTCCGGCGCCCGACGGCGTGATGCCATCGGCCTCCAGCTGCGCGCCGAGCTCCGCCTTGATCAGCGAGCCGATCTCGGTGTTGAGCCGCTTGACGATCTCCGGCGGCATGCCGCGCGGCCCGAGCAGCGCATACCAGACGCTCGACTCGTAGCCCTTCACCCCGGCTTCGGCGATGGTCGGGATGTCGGGCAGCGCCTTCGAGCGTTGCGCGGTGGTGGCACCGAGCGGACGGATGCGTCCCGCCTTGAAGTGCCCGACGCCGGCGCCATAGCTCACGAACATCGCCTGCAGCTGCTCGCCCAGCATGTC
>CAMDXD010000465.1 GCA_945877995.1 Bordetella parapertussis | reverse complement strand
TGGAGCGGCCGATGCCGCTGACCGGAATGCAGCTGGTCGACCTCGCGCGCGACGACTGAAATCGGGGTCTGACCCTGGGGTCTGACCCCAGCGGTCGCGGGGATGTCGTCGGGCTGCTCGATGCCGATCATCGCCGCGACATGGTCGGCCAGGGCCATCGACGAGGTCAGCCCGGGTGACTCGATGCCGAACAGGTTGACCAGGCCCGGGATACCGTGGGTCTCGACGCCGTGGATCACGAAGTCGGCGGGCGGCTCCCCCGGGCCGGTGATCTTCGCGCGGATGCCGGTGTAGTCGGGCGTCAGCGCACCTTCCTTCAGCCCGGGGTAGTAGCGGCGGATCGCCTCGTAGAACGCGGGTTCGAGTGAATGGTCGAACCGGTAGTCGATGCCGTCGATCCAGTTGAAGTCGGGCCCGAACTTGACCCGGCCGCTGAGGTCGACGGTGACATGCACGCCGAGCCAGTCGCTGCGCGCGACCGGGTACACCAGCCGCGAGAAGGGCGCCTTGCCCGAGAGCGCGAAGTAGTGGCCGATCGCATAGTGCGTCGGCGGCACCGTGTGTGCCGGCACGCCGGTGATGCGCGCAGCCAGCTGCGGCGCGGTCAGGCCGGCGGCGTTGATCACCGTGCAGCAGTCGATCGACATCGGGTCGCTGCCGCCGATATCGAGGGTGATGAAATCGCCGTTCATGCGGCCGCCCTCGACCGGGCTGTTGAACACGCAGGTCGCGCCGGCGTTCTCGGCGTCGCCCTGCAGCGCGAGCATCAGCGAGTGGCTGTCGATGATGCCGGAGGACGGTGAGTGCACGGCCGCGGCGAAGATCACCTCGGGCTCCATCTCTCGGGCTTCTTCTACCGACACCCAGCGCAGGTCGTCGACGCCGTTGTGTTCAGCCTGTGCCTTGTACTTTGCCAGCTGCGGTGTCTGGTCTTCGTGGGTGGCGACGATCAGCTTGCCGATGCGCTGGTGCGGGATCGCGCGTTCGCGGCAGTAGCGGTACAGCTTGTAGCGCCCCTGTACGCAGACCTTCGCCTTCAGCGAGCCCGGCGGATAGTAGATGCCGGCGTGGATGACTTCGGAATTGCGTGAACTCGCGCCGTTACCGATGCCGTCGGTGGCCTCCAGCACCAACACGTCGCGCCCCGCCATCGCCAGCCGGCGCGCGATTGCCAACCCGACTACCCCGGCCCCTGCCACTACGCAATCGACCCGCTCCGCCATCCGCCCTGTCTCCGGCACTGCCTGTGATTGTACGAGTGTAAGGCAAAATCCGCGGATGACTTCCGTTGTGCTACCCATGCTCCCCGCTGACTGGGACGATCGCTTCGCGACGCGTTCTGCGATGTTCGAGCCTTACCGGTCGGTGGCCGCGCGCTGGCACGGACATGCCGGGTTCCCCGGGCGCGACGCCTTCGCCGCCGCCCTTGCGACTGCTGGACCCGTGAGCAACGCGCGCGGCCGGCCCCTGCTGCCCGGTGTGCTGCCGGAAGGCGGCGGTGCGCTCGCCTACGAGCGTTCCGTCCGGGACGAGGGCGTGCTTGGCGTGCGTACGGACGACTGGCACGACCTGATGAACCTGCTGGTCTGGTGCGTGTTCCCGACCTCGAAGGCACGCCTGAATGCCGGCCACCTCGCGGCAGCCAACGGCGGCGCAGACATCGGCGCGACCGGCACAACCGCCGCCGGCGCGGCGCCCCGGCGCAGCCCTCGGCGCGACGCGCTGACGCTGTTCGACGAGAACGGGCTGCTGGTGGCCAGCGCCGACCCGTCGCTGGTCGAACTGCTGCGCGGCTTCCGATGGCGCGAGCTGTTCGTCGACCGTCGTGCCGACGCGTGCCGCTCGATGCGCTTCCTGGTGTTCGGCCACGGCCTGCTGGACAAGGCGCGCGCGCCGTTCATCGGGCTCACTGCACACGCGCTGGTGCTCGATGCACCGCCCGCGCTGCTCGCGCAACCGGCGCCGGAAATCGCCGCTGCCCTCGACGGCGAGCTTGCCCTCGCGATCGACCGGCTGGCCAGCCCGCGCGACCTGGCGCCGCTGCCGGTGCTGGGCATCCCGGGCTGGTGGCCGGCCAACGATGCGCCGGCGTTCTACGACGACGCCCGCTACTTCCGTCCCGGGCGCCGGGGCTGAGGCGGGCTCAGGCCACTTCAAGCACGATCTTGCCGATGTGGGCGCTGGTTTCCATCAGTGCATGGGCATCGCAGGCGCGCGCCAGCGGGAACGTCGCATGGATCACCGGCTTCACCCGCCCGGCGGCGAGCAGTGGCCACACTTCGCGTTCGAGCGAGGCGGCGACCGCAGCCTTGAACGCGTTGTCGCGCGGGCGCAGCGTCGAGCCGGTCATGGTCAGCCGGCGCCGCATCAGTTCGTTCAGGTCGACCGTCGCCTTCATACCACCGAGGAAGGCGATGAACACCAGCCTGCCGCCATCTGCGAGGGACTTCAGTTCCTTGCCGACATAGTCGCCGCCGACCATATCGAGGATGACGTCCACCCCGCGCCCGCCGGTGACCTCCTTTACCACCGCCTCGAAGTCCTCGGTGCGGTAGTTGATCGCCCGGGACGCGCCGATCTGCTCGCAGGCCGCGCATTTCTCGGCGCTGCCTGCGATGGCAAACACCTTGTGGCCACGAGCCGCGGCGATCTGGATCGCGGTGGTGCCGATACCGCTCGACCCGCCCTGCACCATGAACGACTCGCCCGGCGACAGCTGGCCGCGGTCGAACACGTTGCTCCAGACGGTGAAGAAGGTCTCGGGTATCGCAGCCGCCTCCACCATCGACAGCCCGGCAGGCACCGGCAGTACGCTGCCGGCCGGTGCCAGGCAATAGGTTGCATAGCCGCCACCGTTTGTCAGCGCGCAGACGCGGTCGCCGACCTTCCAGCGGGTGACGTCGGCGGCGACCGCTGCGACCACACCGGCCACTTCCAGCCCGGGCAGGTCGCTGGCACCCGGCGGTACCGGATAGCGGCCGATCCGTTGCAGCACGTCGGGCCGGTTGACCCCGGCGGCATGGACCTGGATCAGCACCTCGCCGGAGGCGGGCACCGGCATCGGACGGCGCGCCGGTTTCAGCACGTCGGGGGCGCCCGGCGTCGTGATCTCGATGCAGTCGAACTCGGCGGGCAGTGTGGGAGTCTGTGCAGTCATGGGGCTATGGCTCGATCAGGATCGGGAAGAGGGGAGGGTAACCAACTAACGGACCAGGGCCGCGCGCACCTCGTCCGACCGGTCCCAGAAGTTCGGAATCTGCGCGCTGGAATAGCCCGACACAAAGGGCTTCTCGACGCCGGTCTCGGGTTCGTACACATGGCGTCTCACGCCACCGATGTTCGCACCGTACACATGGATACTGACCGACGGGCGGTCGGGCAGGGCGT
>CAMDXD010000464.1 GCA_945877995.1 Bordetella parapertussis | reverse complement strand
GCAGGCCGCCGTTGCCTGCATCGAGCGTACGCTGGCGCGCCACGACCTTGCGCAAGGCGTGGTCGCGATGATTCCGTTGCTGGCCGCGGTCGATGATCCAGCGGCACCGCTGGCGCACGACCTGCTGGTACGCGTGTCCGCCGCGATCGCGCTGCTCGACGGCGCCGCGAGGCGCCCGCTGGCAGCCTGGCTGGAGTCGCTGGTCGACGCACTGTCGGCACTCGGTGCGCACGAGGCGCTTGCCGCGGATGCTGCCGGCAGTGATCTGCTCGAACTGTTTGCGGTGCGCCGGGCCGAACTCCAGTCGAACACGTGGCGGGTGAACTTCGGGCAGTGGCGGTCGTGGACGGCGCGCACGCTGGAAGGCGCGACCTTTCGCCCGGACGAGGGGCGTGGGCCGGTGGTGTTCACCTGGCTCGCGGCGAGCCGCCTGCGCAGCTTCGACTGCCTGGTGTTCGCTGGCGCCGACGCCGGGCACCTGCCGGCGGACGATCCGCCCGGCAGCTTCTTCAACCAGCAGGTGCGTGCGCGGCTCGGCCTGCCGACGCGGGCGCGGCTGCATGCCGAACTCGAGCGCAGCCTGCGCCTGGCGATCGCCGCGTCGCCAGAGGTGCTGGTGACCTGGCAGGCGCTGGTGTCCGGTGAACCTGCGCTGCTCTCGCCGTGGTTCGCGCGGCTGCAGGCACTGCACCATCGTGCGTGGCCGTGTACCCCGCTGCTGTTCGAGGCAGCGATCGCGCGGGCTGCGGTGGCCGCCCCGGCCGGTGAGGTTGCGGTGCAGGCTCCCGCGCGCGCCGGTGCGCCGGCGGCGACCGTCCCGCCCGCGCTCGCACCCCGCCGCCTGTCGGTGAGCGCGTACGAGGTGCTCATCGCCTGTCCTTACCGCTTCCATGCGCAGAACCTGCTCGGACTGCGCACGACCGACGAGGTCACCGAAGCGCTCGAGAAGTCGGACTTCGGTGAAATGATCCACGGCATTCTCGCCGCGTTCCACGACAAGGTGCCGCGCGTGACCGACCTCGGCGAAGCGCTTGCGATCGAAAGCCTGCAGGTACTGTCTGGCGAGCGCTTCGCGCAGTCGATGGAGCGCAATTTCCTCGACCGCGCATGGCTTGCACGCTGGATGGCGAGCATCCCGGCGTATGTCGACTGGCAACTCGGCCGGGAGGCCGCCGGCTGGTCGGTGCGCGAGTCCGAGGCCGATCGCGTGCTGTCGGTCGGGACACCGTCGGGGCGCACGATCCAGTTACGCGGGCGGCTCGACCGTATCGACGGCCGAGCCGACGGCGCCGGTGGCTGGTCGCTGTCGGTGGTGGACTACAAGGCCCAGTCGAAGGATGTGCTCAGGAAGCGCGCCGAGGATCCTGCCGAGCATGTGCAGTTGCCGTCCTACGTGCTGCTGGCCGGTGGCACCGCGGTCGAGACGCTGTTCCTGTCGATCCACGGCGATTCGGTGACGGCGCTGCGGAGCCCGGGTGATCCGCAGCCGGCCGCACGGTCGAACCTCGAGCGTCTGGCACGGCTGGCCGACCGCATCCACGACGGTACGCCGATGCCCGCCAACGGCATCGAGGCGGCCTGCAGCCATTGCGACATGCGTGGCCTGTGCAGGCGCGACCACTGGTCGGCACGAGGTGATGGGATGGAACAATGAGCGACCAGCACGAACTGGTGCGTGCCGCGCTGGATCCGCACCGCTCGGCGGTGGTCTCGGCCTGTGCCGGCAGTGGCAAGACCTGGCTGCTCGTCTCACGCATGTTCCGGCTGCTGCTCGACGGTGCGGCGCCCTCGTCGATCCTCGCGATCACCTTCACCCGCAAGGCCGCGCAGGAAATGACGGCGCGGCTCGACCGGCTGCTGCAGGAAGCGGCGATGGCCGATGACGAGGCACTCGACCGGCTGCTGCAGGAACGCGATGCCAGCCTGCCCGACGAGGCCGCCGCGCGCGCGGCGCTGCGCGAGCGTGCACGCTGCCTGTTCGAACGCGTGCTGACGGCGGAGCCGCCGCTCACGGTATCGACCTTCCACGGCTGGTTCCTGCAACTCGTGCAGCGCGCCCCGCTCGAGGCCGGGACGCTGTCCGGGCATTCGCTGACCGAGGAGGGCGCCGCGCTGGTCGCCGAGGCGATGCAGCGGTTCGGCGCGAAGGCGGCACGCTCGGCACCACTGGCGGCCGCGCTGGATCATCTGTTCGCGCAGTGCGGGCTCGAATCGACGCAATCGATGCTGCGCTCCTTCATCGCCAATCGTGCCTCCTGGTGGGCGATGACCCGCGGTGAAGCCGAGCCGCTGCAGGCCATCATCGGCGTACTCGCCGCGGCGCTGCCCGCACCGCTGTGCGACGACCCCTCCATCGACCTGCTGCGGCCGGTACGCGCCGACGAAGGGCTGCTGCGCGACCTGAAGGCCTACCGTGAACTGCTCACGCGCAACAACACGGGCAAAAACGACAATGAGCGGGCCGAGTGGCTCGACGAGGCCGCGGCATGCACGGACCCGGTACGCTGGTATCGCCTGGTACGTCGTGCCTTCTACAGCGAGGGCGGCGACGGGCCGGCGTTCAAGTGTGTGGCGACCGACGCGCGGCGCAAGCGCCTCGGGGTCGAAGGGGAGGCCCGATTCCTCGACCTGTTCGCGTCGGTCACCGGGCGGCTCGATGCACTGGCCGCGCTGCTGCGCGAGCAGGCGTCCTACCAGGTCAACGTCGCGACCTTCACCTGCGCTATCGCGTTGCTGGCCGAGTTCGACGCGGTCAAGCAGCAGCGCCAGGCCATCGATTTCGCGGACCTCGAGCAGCAGGCCTGCCGCCTGCTGACCGACGACGACCATGCCGCCTGCGTGCATGCCCGGCTCGACGCGCGCTACCGGCACCTGCTGCTCGACGAGTTCCAGGACACCAACCCGCTGCAGTGGACGGCGCTGCGCGCATGGCTCGATGCAGCGCAGGCGGCGGGCGAAAAGCCAACGGTGTTCCTGGTCGGCGATCCGAAGCAGTCCATCTATCGGTTCCGCGGTGCCGAGGCGTTGCTGTTCGATGCCGCGCGCGACTTCCTGGTGGCG
Source organism: Bordetella parapertussis (assembly GCA_945877995.1). Lineage (GTDB taxonomy): Bacteria > Pseudomonadota > Gammaproteobacteria > Burkholderiales > CAIKXV01 > CAIKXV01. The sequence continues at coordinate 353 of CAMDXD010000464.1, read as the reverse complement.
CATTTCGACGCGTGCGTGCTCGACCAGGACCGTTCGCGCCGCTGCAGCGGTCCGGTCATCGACCTGGTCAACGCGCTGTTCGAGGGCGACGCGGTGTTCGCCGGTTTCCGGACGCACGAGGCGTTCGACCGGCGCAAGCCCGGATGCATCGAAGTACTGCCGATGATCGGCAAGGCCGATCCGCAGGCGCGCACGCCGGTCGAAGGCGGCGACACGCTGCGCGATCCGCTCGACGGCCCGCGCGCCGAGTCAGAAGACCTGCGCGTCGCGCAGGAAGCCGCGCAGCTGGTCGAGGGCTTGCGCCACTGGCAGGGTCATGCGGTGATCGGTGAGGATGGGAACCCGCGCCCTGC
>CAMDXD010000463.1 GCA_945877995.1 Bordetella parapertussis | reverse complement strand
CAACAGCACGCCGACATCGGGTAGCCCGTCCACTTGCCACAGCTGGCCGAGCAGCCGCCGCGCCCGCGCTGCCGGCAGCACGGTGCCCGCCAGCGCGAGGAACTTCGCCTCCAGTTGCACATCGCCCACCGGGCGGCCCGGACTCCCGGTCGCATGTTCGATCGCCTGGCGCAGCACCCGCCCGTCGGCCAGCGACAGTTCGACCTCGCAGCCGTGCTGCGGAATCGCCGGGTCTGGCGCCATCTCGATCAACCGCCGCACGCCGGCCACCACCGGGTCGTGTACCCGCGCATCGGTGAACTGCGCCGGCAGGCAGGTGCCATCGACGAACGCCGCCGCCATCGCATGCTGGAACGACAGGCGCGCGGCCAGGCCATCGGCGGGCTCGGGACGGCTCTCAAGCCGGATCGCGAGCGGGTTCACCCGTCCGCCGATGCGCACCACCTGCGAAGGCTGCACGCCAGGCTGCGTGCGCAGCGCGAGCATTGCATCGACCATCGGGTGGCTGAGGATCGCCGATGCGTAGGGCTTGGGCGCGTTGTCCATCAGCAGCCAGCGCTCGCCAAGGCCATCGACGATCGCCGCCGCGTCGAACGCCCCGGCGGCGAAGGCCTGCGCGAAACCGTGCGGCCCTTCGAGGATGCGCGTGGTGCTGCTGAAGCCGCGCTGCGCCATCAGCGCGGCGAGCAGCCCGGACTGCGCAGCGCGCGCCGGGTGGAAAGCCTTGGTCATCGTGCCGAAGGTCTCACGCAAGCCGCTGGCCTGGGTACCGGCGAGCCCGAACGCGACGGCCATCGTCGACGCATCCAGCCCCAGCAGGCGGCCCGCAGCAGCCGCGCTGCCGAACACGCCTGCGGTGCCGGTCATGTGCCAGAGCGCGCCATGGCGCATCTGCTGGATCGACAGCGCGACGCGGCAGCAGGCTTCCAGGCCGAGCACCGTGGCAGCGAGGAAGCTACGGCCGTCCGTGCCGCGGTCTTCGGCCAGCGCCAGCGCGGCCGGGATCGTCGGCGCGGAGGGATGCAGCACCGTCGGGAAGAAGGTGTCGTCGAAATCGTCCAGGTGGGCGAGCAGCCCGTTGGCGAGCGCCGCATGCATCAGCGGCACCCGCCGGCCGGCGCCGATCACGGTCGCGCGCGGCCGGCCGCCTTCGGCCTGCAGCACGTCGAGCAGTATCGGCAGCGCCGGGTCCTGCGTCGCGTGCAGCGCCACGCCGAACAGGTTCACCAGGCAGCGGCGGCCCTCGTGCAGAACGGCCTCGGGGATCGCCCCGACGTCGGCCTGGGCGACGAAAGCGGCGAGCCGTGCGGTGACGCCCTCGGCTGCTCCGTCTGCCGCCGCGCCAGTGTTGCTGCCCGTGTCGCCGCCCGTGTCGCCGCCCGTGTCGCTGCCTATGTCGCCACCCATCGCGCGGTCAGTCGGTCTGCGCGCCGGCGGCGCGGATGATCGGCGTCCACTTGCCGATCTCCGCCTTGATGAACGCACCGGTCGCCTCGGGCGAGCTGCCGACCGGGTCCAGGCCCAGGGTGGCCAGCGTCTCCTTCATCGACGGCGTCTGCAGGGCCTTCACGGCTTCTGCATTCAGGCGGCTGACGATCTCCTTCGGCGTGTTGCCGGGCGCGAGCAGCAGGAAGAACCCGGTCACCACAAAGCCCGGCACGCCGGATTCGGCGACAGTCGGCACGCCGGGCGTGACCGCCGGGCGCTTCTCGCCGGTGGCGGCGATCGCGCGCAGCTTGCCCGACTTGAGGTAGGGCATCGCCGAGGCAACGTTGCTGAACATGAAGTCGATCTGGCCGCCGATCAGCGCGGCACCGGCCGGGCCGGCGCCCTTGTACGGCACGTGTACCAGCTTCGTGCCGGTCATCTGCTGGAACAGCACGCCGGCGAGATGGTTCGCACTGCCATTGCCCGAGGAACCGAAGGTCACCTCGCCTGGCCGCGACCGGGCCAGCGCGATGAACTCCTTCAGTGTCTTCACCGGCACCGACGGATGGGTCGACAGGTAGTACTGGCCGGAGGTGAGCTGCGTGATCGGCGCGAAATCGCGGATCGGGTCGTACGGCAGCTTGCGCACCAGCCCCGGGTTGATCACGAACTCCGGCGCCACCGTCATCAGCGTGTAGCCGTCGGCCGGCGCACGCGCGACGATCTCGGTGCCGATCACCGTGCCGGCCCCGGCGCGGTTCTCGACCACCACCGACACGCCCATCTGGTCACCCAGCCGCTGCGCGATCAGACGGCCCATCGCATCGGTGCCACCACCAGCGGCGATCGGGATCACCATGCGGATCGGCTTCGACGGATACGGCTGCGCGGACGCATGCGGCGCGAGCGCAAGCATGGCCGGCAACAGCGCCGCGAATACGGGCAGCGCGCGCTGCGGCGCAGCCTGCGCGAGCCTTGAAGACAATCTTCCAGCGTACATCCCTGCTCCTCCTGCGCACCGTCGTGCCTGGGGCGGTGCGTCTGCATCGGACCGTCGTACGGCCATGCTTCGATCGTCGGCGCGCGCGTTTGCGCCGCCGGGGGTCGCAGGTTAACCTAGCCTCGCGTCAGGTGCTGCGGGACCGCCCGGCCTGCCGAACAGAGGGGCGACTGTGCAGCGAGGGTGGACGAAAGGCATGCGGGCAGCAGGCGTGTGGATGGCAGGTACCGTCCTTGCCGCCGCCGCGGTTGGCCTGTGCATGGCTGCCGCGCCAGCAATGATCCCTGCCACCACCACCACCGCGGCGATCGACCTCGTCGACGACCGCGGCCGCACGGTGCGCCTGGCCGCGCCGGCCCGGCGGATCATCAGCCTGCTGCCGTCATCGACTGAAACCGTCTGTGCACTCGGAGGCTGCGACCGGCTGGTCGGCGTCGACCGGTTCTCGAACTGGCCGCTGCAGGTCGAGCGCCTGCCTCGGCTGGGTGGCCTCGAAGACGCACAGGTCGAGCGCATCGTCGCGCTGAAGCCGGACCTCGTTCTGGCCGCCGCGTCGGCGCGCGTGCTCGACCGGCTGGACGCACTGCGCATCCCGGCGCTGGCGCTCGAGCCGAAGACGCTCGACGACATCCGGCGCGTACTCGAAGTGGTCGCCGCAGCCCTCGGCGACCCCGCTGCTGGCGAAGCCGAATGGCAAAGGCTGTCGGCGCGCATCGATGCCGCCGCTCGGCGCGTGCCGGCATCGATGCGCGCACAGCGTGCCTACTTCGAGGTGTCCTCCGCACCGCATGCGGCCAGCGCAGGTTCGTTCGTCGGCGATGTGCTCGCGCGGCTGGGCATGGGCAATATCGTGCCGACGTCGATGGGCGCGTTTCCGAAGCTCAGCCCCGAGTACATCGTGCGCGCACAGCCGCAGGTGATCTTCGCGAGCGACGTGGCCCTGCGCGAAATGCCGAAGCGGCCGGGCTGGACGGCGCTGAGCGCA
>CAMDXD010000462.1 GCA_945877995.1 Bordetella parapertussis | reverse complement strand
CTGATTCTAGAGCAGCCGGCTCATTTCTGCCTCGTTCGTCGAGATTCGACGCAACGGCTCGCGTAATGGTGAAAACGCCGAGTTTTGGCGCCTGACCTATGGGCTGTCCTGCGGTGCAATGGCCACGCCGGGAAGTGACCGGCGACTATCCAAGGAGACATCCAGATGATCAGACAGACACGCCGGCGCATCGCCGGCCAGGGGATGACGGAGTACATCATCATCGTCGCGTTGGTCGCCATCGCGGCCATCGGTGTGTACTCGGCGTTCGGCGATATCGTCCGCGGACAAGCTTCCGTGGCCGCTGTTGCGTTGTCGGGCGAGGACAACGCCGCCGGACGCGGTCTCGTCGGGGCCGCCCGCGGTCGCGCGAATCTCGAAGCACGCCAGCGCACGATGGAGGATTTCGAGGAATGAGACGGCGTGCGCGCCTCCCACGCGGGCAGGTACTGGTGTTCCTGCTGCCGTTGCTGGCTGTGCTCGGGGCAGCAGCTTGGTGGGCATTCGAAGCCGGCCAGGTGGTGACGGAGAAGCAACGTCTGCGCGACGCCGCCGAAGCGGCAGCGCTCAGCGGGGCTGTATGGCAGGCGCGCTCGCTCAATTTCGCCGCTGCAATGAACCGGGCGGTCATCGCCAACGAAGCGGTGATCGCCCAGTCCATCAGCCTGCGTTCATGGTCTGATTATATGAACCGCTTGCTGCCGACGGCATCGGTGCTGACTTCCTATGTGCCGTACCTTAATGCGGCAACCGCCACCCTGCAGCGTTGGTGGTCCGGGTTCGATTCCGTCCTGCGGCCCTCCTTGCGCGGCCTCGAGGGCCTCTCGAGCGGGGTGAGCCACTCCTTGGCAGCTGCGCAGCGGTTCATGCTGTCGGCAACGCTCTTGACGGTGCCGCAGATCGTTCGCGATACCGTCGAGGCGACCGACCCACGGTTTCGATTGACAGAGGGTGGTGAGGTGCAACTGCTCGCATGGGCAGCCCAATGGCAGAACTTCAGTTCCTTCTATGGCGGTTCATGGCGCTGGCGCCAACAAGATGTCCTGCTGCGTTCGCTTGACGGCTTCACCCACGAGCGCAACTTCACTCTGAGTCCCTTGCTCGGCAGTCGTCTGGTGCGTTTCGAGAAGCGAGCCGGGACCGATCTGCTCGATTTCGAGACCTGGCGTGCGCTCGATACGCTTTCTCTCCACCAGCCGCGCTATGTGATCTTCGGGTCGATGCGCGAGCGTGCCGCGATTGCGTGGGGCGGCGCAGACAACGGTGTCGGCAGCAGGCTGCGTGGCCGCCATGGTGACGCGTTGCGACGAAATCCACGGGCTGCGCGAGCTGCCGAATGGAGCATCAGCCGGCAGCGGGGCTATCGCGGTTTGCCGTCGCTGTACGATCTCTCTGCTGCGCAGCGCGCGGAGTCCGGCCCGCCTCGCGTGGTGGTCCGATTACGGTTGCCCGCAACGTCGCGGCGTGGTGCTGCCGAACTGCTGGGGTTCAGATCTGTGCTGCGTGGCGCGGGTGACACGGTCGCGCTCGCCCCAGAGCCGACCAACGGCTCAACCAACGGATCAGGCGATCTGTTCGCCGAGGCCGCCGCCACGACGCGGTTTCTTCGCCTCGAACCCCGTCGTGATGGCGCAGAGGAGGCGCCGAGTCTCTATTCGCCCTACTGGCGTTCGACGCTCGCGTCCCTCTCGATCCCCGACCGCGTACTGCTCGCCACCGTCGATGGCACACCCGTGTGGCTGGCAGGGGTACCGCGATGATGTCGCGTCAACCAGCCCGAGGCCAAGCCTTGACCGAGACGCTGGTGGCGACTCTGCTGCTTGCGCCGCTCTTGATCGTGACGATCGACCTTTGGCAGCGACAGGCTGCGATCCAGTCCGTGCAGTCCGCTGCCCGTGCGGGCGTACTAGCGTCCCATCACGGCCTGGATCTCGACTCTTACGCCGCCCGACCCGACGGACGGGTCAGCGGATCCGAGGTGACGGTCATCGCTGCAGCACAACCCTCGGCCGCACAGACCACGGAGGATTGGGCGTTCGGTCTGTTGCTGCCCGCCCAAGTGATCGGCGTCGGGCAGTTCGACCTCGCACGTGATCAGGCCCGGAACGCGCGATCGACGGCGCGTCTGAACGAGAGTCCTGCGCTGCAGTGGCTGCGAACTGGACAGTCACCGACCTTTCAGGCGGAGCTTTCGATCCTCGTCGATGACTGGCAAGCCGACGATGTTGAAACGGTACGGCGACGGACCGCAGCACTCTCCAGTGCCGGTCGCATCGCGGCGTGGCGGACTCCGTTGGAACTCATGGCGGCACCGATGCGTCTCTTTGAGCCCGCCGTCGCTCGGCTTTGTCTCGGCCGCATAGAGCCCGATATCGTGCCGACCGATCGGCTGACCGGAAGCCGTCGTGGCACGACCGACCTGAGGACACAGCCGTGTTGAGGCTGCTTCTGGCTGGCCTACGACTCGGGTGCCTCGTTTTGTCTGCCCACAGCGTGCAGTTCATCGGCGTGGCTGACGCGGGGCTCGGGCCCGATCGGGCGACCCCCGCGCCGAGATGGGTAGTCGATCGGGTGCGGGTCAACGGTGTCCCGCTCGAGACGCGCGCGACGGCTGTCGCGACGGACCGCGCAGTCCTCACCGAGCGCCTCGCGACACTCTGGGGGGAGGCTGCGCACCGTATCGACATCATGGGTTCGTCAACGCCGTCACCGGCGTCGATGACGCTGCAAGAGGACGCCGCGCGAACGGTGATCGGTCGGCAACGCGGCCGATTGCACGAGGTCATCAGCCTGCGCGATGCCCCCTCGGGCGGCACGAGCATCGTGGTCTCGGTATCCGATCTTTCCCGCCCTGTCGCCAAACTTCCACGACTACCCTTCTATCCGCCGCGCGGTCTTCGCGTCGTCACTGTGATCGAGCAGGACGCCCCGGGCGGCGCGACGACGATTGTGCTCGACACCTCCGATGCTCACGAGATCACCGCGTCGCGACTAAAAAAAGCCTTACAAGCAACTGGCTGGGTTGTTCGTACCGATCCTTCCGCCCGCGCGTTATGGGCTGATCGCCGCGGTGAGCGCTTGGATGCGGTGACGATGCGCAGCGGTCATAGAACCCGGGTCATCGTGCAGGTGTCGGTCGATGCGCGCTGACTTTCCGCATAGAGCGCCGTGCAGGCAATTCGGGCAAGCGAGTGTGGAATTCGCGCTGTTGGCCGCGGTTCTCGTCGCTGCGATGTTGCTGCCCTGGTCCGGGGGGTTGTCACCCGCTGAGTGGCTGCTTGGCGCGATCGTCGCGGCCGCCCGCGATTATCCGGCATGGCTTGCGATCCTTTGAACGATTCCTGGAGACGATGACATGGGAAGAAAGATCCTTGATCTGTTGGCAGCATGGTGGTTGCTGCCCGTCGCGGTGGTGTGCGGCCTTGTGGCGTTTCTCGGCTCGCAGCG
>CAMDXD010000461.1 GCA_945877995.1 Bordetella parapertussis | reverse complement strand
GTCATCAGCTACGTGCGCCAGAAGTACGGCGCGCAGAGCGTGTCGCAGATCGTCACGTTCGGCACGATGGCCGCACGCGCAGTGGTGCGCGACGCTGGCCGGGCGCTCGACCTGCCGTTCCTGTTCTGCGACGCGATCGCCAAGCTGATCCCGTTCCAGCCGGGCAAGCTGGTGACGCTGCGCCGGCGCGAAGGCGTGGGTGACTCTGGCGTGATCTACGCGCGCGAGGTCGAGCCGCAGATCGAGGCACGCGAACAGGCCGAGGAGGAGGTCGCCGAACTGCTTGCGCTCGGCGAGCGCCTGGAAGGCGTCGTTCGAAACGTCGGCATGCACGCCGGCGGCGTGCTGATCGCCCCCGGCAAGCTGACCGATTTCTGCCCGTTGTACATGGCGGCCGGCACCGAGGCGGCGGTCAGCCAGTTCGACAAGGACGACGTCGAGGCGGTCGGGCTGGTCAAGTTCGACTTCCTCGGGCTGACCACGCTGACCATCCTCGACTGGACGCTGAAGTTCATCGCGCGCATCGACCCGGATGCCGATGTGCACCTGGACCAGCTGCCCCTGGACGACCCCGAGTCGTACCGGTTGTTCGCGCGCGCGAACACGACCGCGGTGTTCCAGTTCGAATCGCGCGGCATGCGCGACCTGCTCAAGCTCGCGCGTCCGGACCGCTTCGAGGACATTATCGCGCTGGTGGCGCTGTACCGGCCGGGTCCGATGGACCTGATCCCGGAGTTCTGCGACCGCAAGCACGGCCGGCATGAAGTGTCGTACCCCGACCCGCGCGTCGAGCAGGTGCTGTCCGAGACCTACGGCATCATGGTCTACCAGGAGCAGGTGATGCAGATGGCGCAGCTGGTGGGCGGATACTCGCTCGGCGGCGCCGACCTGCTGCGCCGTGCGATGGGCAAGAAGAAGGCCGAGGAGATGGCGCAGCATCGCCAGATCTTCGCCGAGGGCGCTGCGAAATCGGGCATCGATGGCGACCGGGCGAACGAGATGTTCGACCTGATGGAGAAGTTCGCCGGCTACGGCTTCAACAAGTCGCATGCCGCGGCCTATGCGCTGGTGGCCTACCAGACCGCATGGTTCAAGGTGCACCACGCCGCGGCGTTCTTCGCAGCCAACCTCTCGGCGGTGATGGATGATGCCGACAAGGTGCGTGCGCTGTGCGAGGACGCGAAGGACAACGGGCTCGCGGTGCTGCCGCCCGACGTGAACAGCGGCGAGTACCGCTTCGTGCCGATCGACCGGCAGACCATCCGCTTCGGGTTGGGCGCGATCAAGGGCACCGGCGAGTCGGCGATCGATGCGATCGCTGCCGCGCGCGAGAAGGCCGGCCCGTTCCGCGACGTGTTCGACCTCTGTGCGCGCGTCGACAAGCGGCTGGTCAACCGCCGGGTGATCGAGGCTTTGGTGCGCTCGGGCTCGTTCGACGGGCTCGACGACCATCGCGCGCGGCAGCTGTCGTGGGTCGGCATCGCGATCGCCGCGGCCGAGCAGCGAGAGCGCAACGCGCAGCAGGTGTCCCTGTTCGGCGCCAGCGAGACCGAGGCGCGTCCGCAGGTCGTGCTGCCCGAGCCGGCGCCGTGGGATCGCCGGATACAGCTGCGCGAGGAGAAGGCGGCGCTTGGTTTCTACTTCTCCGGCCATCCGTATTCGGCCTACCGCGACGAGATCGGCCGCTTCGTGCGTTCGACGCTCGCCACGCTGGCGCCGTCGTCCGGTGGTGGTGGCGGCGGCGAATATGGCGGCGGCGGTTTCGGCCAGTCGAGCCAGGTGATCGCCGGGGTGGTGGAATCCGTGCGCCAGCTCAAGACGCAGAGTTCGAACCGCCTGATCGTGGTCACGCTGTCCGACGGCACGGCGGCGGTCGAGGTCACGCTCTACGGCGAGCTGTACGACCAGCATCGAAAGGCGATCGTGGAAGATGCGGTGCTCGTGCTCGAGGTGAAGGTGCGCGACATCCGGCGCGGCGGTGCCGAGGGCGAAGCCGGCGAGACCTTCCGCCGGATCTCCGCCGACAAGGTGTACGACCTGACCGCCGCGCGCAACCGCTTCGCGCGCGGACTGCGGCTCCACTGCAACGGCCAGCTCGCGGCGGCGACGACCGAGGCGAACATCCGGCGCCTGCAGGACCTGCTCGGTCCGCATCGCGAGGGACCCTGCCCGGTGCAGATTTTCTACGACAACGGCCGCGCGACCGTGCCGATCACCCTCGGCGAGCGCTGGAACGTGAACCTGCACGACGAACTGGTCTGCAAGCTCGGCGAATGGCTGAAGCCCGAGGCGGTGGAGATCGTCTACTGATGGCTGTCCGGTCGTGAGCACTCAGGCATGATTGCCGCCTGATCGAGCGTCAGGCCTGGGCGCAATGCCCGGCGACCGCCGTGCTCAGGCCTGGCGGTCTTCTCCGTTCCCGACCCGGGCGAGCGCCTCGTCCACCGTCGCGCACAGCTTTTCCCGGCCCAGGACATCCACGAAACCCGAGCGGGAGAACAGCGAAAGCGGCTGTGCATTGGCGCCCGCGATGAACAACTGCTTGCCGTTGCGCGCCAGCTTGCGCTGCAGCGTGGCGAGCATGTCCAGGCCCGTGGTGTCGACGTTGATCAGCTTCTGCATGTCGAGCACCACCACCCGCGCCGGATGCGCGGGTTCGGCCAGCGCGAGCAGCGGCTCGATCTTGTTCGCTGCACCGAAGAACAGCGACCCGAATACTTCGAAGATGCGCACCGGGCGCATGTCGGCTGGCGCATCGGTACCTGCCACCGCAAGCCCGTCCGGCAGCGCGAGCTCGCGCACCCGGGTCAGCCCCGACATGCGCGTGATGAAGAAGATCGCCGCCAGCACCAGCCCCGCCTGTACCGCTACGGTCAGGTCGAAGATCACCGTCAGTGCGAATGTCGCGAGCAGCACCGCCTGGTAGTTGACGCGGTAGCGCCGAAGCTCCCGCAGTTCGCCCCATTCGCCCATCTTCCAGGCGACCACCATCAGGATCGCCGACAGCACGGTGAGTGGTATGTGCCGGGCAGCGGGTGCCGCCACCAGCACCACCGCCAGCAGGGTGAGCGCATGCACGATGCCGGCCACCGGTGTGCGCCCGCCCATGCGCACGTTGGTGCTGGTGCGCGCGATCGCACCGGTCGCGCAGAAGCCGCCGAACAGCGGGGCGGCCATGTTCGCGAGCCCCTGCGCGACCAGTTCCTGGTTCGGGTCGTGCCGGTCGTCGATCATGTTGTCGGCCACGGTCGCCGAGAGCAGCGATTCGATCGCGCCGAGCAGGGCTATCGTGAACGCCGGGGCGAACAGCGGGCCCAGTTCCGCGAACGAGATCGAAGGCAGCGCGAAGGCCGGCAGGCCGGACGGGATGCCGCCGAAGCGCGAGCCGATCGTCTCGACATCCAGGCCCAGCGTGGCGGCCGCCACCGTGCCTGCGACCAGCGCGACCACCGGGC
>CAMDXD010000460.1 GCA_945877995.1 Bordetella parapertussis | reverse complement strand
GATCTTTGGCGAACTGGCAAATGCGTTGAAAGCTGCTTCCAAGGCCCTAAAGCTGAGTGGAGACTTGGCAGGAATCGTGGTCTTTCCGATTGTCGCGGACGCCGAGACTTATAAGCAAAGTGATTTCCTGATTCATCGACGCTCTGATCGTGCGTTCTATGTTGGCCGAAACATCGACTATGAGGTTTGGCAGAAGGCGCGACGCACAACTCGTCTTCGCCTCTGTTTGGAGACCATTTGCGCTGCGCTCGATGCTATTCCGAGCAAGCATTTGCCGGCTTCCGATAAGGAGGAACTCATGGCCATTACGAAGCGCGTCGTAGCTCAGCTTTGAGTATCTCTTTAACTATTGCTCAAATCCGAATAACTGCACCTTCCGAGAGAAGGTTACAACTTGGTTCGAAGGCGCATGGTCGGTAGCGACTGGCACTGGAAACTCGCTGCGGTTCATGGCGCGTGGCGTTGGCCTGATGGGACCCGAAGAGTTGGATAGATTCAACAGAGAAGGGGTTGAGGTCGACAGGTTTCTGAAGCGATACAGGGAAGACAGTGACTTCAGGCGCGAAGTGAACAGTGCCGCTACTCAGAACGCCGCAAAGCTGAACACGGAGGAAACGAAGTGGCGGGTCAGTGGACGCGCAGCGACGGGATGGATTACAGGGTTCGGCCCCGCGGCGTTCATTGGAGACACGACCCGTGCAGTCGAAAACGGTCATGATTTCGCCGACGCGCTCATCGGAGGTGGTGTTCATGGAACGCCGGCAAGGAGCCGATGATCGTGAAGTCTTCGGATCTGAAATTCCCGGTTCTGGCCCTGCTCCCTGCAATAATGTTTCTCGGCAGTGCAGTCGCGGCATTCGGAATCGCTCGCGTTGCCTGGGTAGAGTGGACGCTTTATGCGATGGCGGTGACTGGCTTCGTTCTGATTGGGGGGGGGCGTTTATGGCCGTGGGGGATCAAACGCGTCAGGCCCGCCGGGGCAGGGCTGATCACGGGAATGATCGTAGCAGCGGCAGAGTGGTTCTTGCACATTCTGTAGCCGAGGCCGGCTTCAGTACCTCTTTAATCAGGCGAGCAGGGCCTTACCACGAGGGGCAACCGGGGGATGATCGAACTCATCGCTACGGTGGGTGTGCAGAATTCTGAGTTTGGCGGGATGGTTGATGCAAGCGAGTAGGATGGGCCCATGCGGAACGAATCACTTTTCTGGTCAGCTGCATCCGTCACCGGATTACCTCGGCCACCACGTCGCGCAACGTCTTGATGTCTGGCAGTGCGAGCTTGCCCAGGGTTCGCACGACGAGGGTTTGCTCGATCGTCGTGAACACAGGCTTGACCAACGAGGGCTTGATGAGTCCGGCGGCTTGCCAGCCAGCGACCATTGCTTCGCCGAAGCCGAGCGGCTGGCGCACCTGACTGGTGATCGCCATGATCACGATGTCGCGCCGGTTGGCTTGGTAGGTATCGCTGGAAACAATTACAGCAGGGCGCCTTTTGGTGCCTGACTGGTCGGTGAACGGGAAGGGCACCAGGACCACGTCGCCGAAACTGAATTTCGAAGTGGTGGCCATGGCTCAAATCCGGTCGTAAGCCGAGTCCTCGTCGTTGTCCCAGACCTGGGCGAAGCTTGGCTCGCTGGCGCGGGAGGCGGTATGCGTGAGGCGCTGCTCGCCTTCCCGGGCGCGCAGGAAATCGACGAAGTCCTCGACCTCGGAGATGCGCTGCGGGGGAAGTCCTCTGATCTTCTCGATCAAAACCTGTTCGGTGTGGGCCATTGCGGAGGGGGTGAAGAACTTGCCGCGGGTACCCTTGGAGAAGTCGATCTCGTCGGGCATGTCGTCGTCCTGAGGATTGGCCTGCATTGCCATTATGCTCACCTTGTCGTGTGTCGCATCGTCGGATTGGATCAGCGTAACGCGTTCTGGTAATGCCTGCGCCCAGAGCGCGTGGGCTCGCGTGCGGAATCGATCCCTGTTGTGGCGCTGGCAGGCCCGGTGGTCATGCAGGTATGCAAGATGGCGCGGAGCTTGCCGTCGCTGGCGATGCCCCAGGTGAACCAGCGTTCCTCGGAGCCTGCGCCTGAAAAGATGCCGCGACGTGGCAAGTGCTCGATCACCGCATCGATGTCGACGAGCATGCCGACTTCGTTCACCGGGTCACTCAACGATCGTTGCGCGAACCGTCACGGTCATGGTGCCCCTCGCGCAGCGCACGCACGAGGGCGATGCCATCGCCGATGTCGCCGCGATCGCGCCAGATGCCGAAGGCCGGATCGTCGGTGACGAAGGCCTCGGTCGGTGCGGCCATCTGCGCTTCCCGCTCGATGCGCACGGTTACCAGATCGCCCTGTGCCTTGCCCAGCTTCTCGCGCCAGGCAGCGGGCAGTTCGGACACGGGTACATGCTCGATCACCACGGTGTTTATCTCGACTCCCTTGAAGGACATTCGTCTGGTTCAAGCTGCTCTGCAGCTGGGGGAACATGCTCGCACGCGAGTCGGTGTCCGACCCTGCTGGAAAACACGCAGTCGAGCGGGATTCTCCGTGCTCGACTGCGCAGATCCTTGCCCGCTCAATCCACCTTCACGAACAACTCCTCCACCGTCGGCGCCTTCTTCAGCATGTCCTGCTGCACCATGAACTTCATCATGGTCTCGAAGGTCGAGCGGTTGGCCTCGACGCCGTAGCTCCACTGGTCGTCGCCGAACACGCGCTCCATCTCGTCGATCTCGTCCGGCAGCCAGGGGATCATGTAGCGCAGCGCGGAGTAGTTGCGCATCCGGACCAGAGCGGCGCGCTTGGACTTCTCGAACGCGTCGTACAGGCTCTTCGCGATGGACGGGTTCTTCTCGTACACCTCGCGCTTGATCGCGATCAGGTGCATCACCGGGAAGATGCCAGTCTTCTTGTAGTAGTCGCGCTCGACTTCGCGGAAGTTCGGGAAGATACGCTGCACGTCGGGGTTGGTCTTGCGCGAATCGGGCAGGTGGGTGCCGATGGTCGCGTCGATCTCGCCGGCATCGATCAGCTGGCTCAGCGATCGGTCGCTCCGGTTGACTGTGATGTCCCAGCCGGGCGGGTGGATGGTCGGTACGCCGTGCATGCCCGGGCTGTTGATCGAGCCTTCGAGCCACTTGATCGACTTCAGGTCGACGCCGTAGTCGTTCTGCATGTGGCCGCGGATCCAGACCGCGGCGGTCATCGTGTGGCGCATCACGCCGACGCGTTTGCCCTCGAGGTCCTTCGGCGTCTTGATGCCCGCCTTCGCGTTGATCACGATGTTGCCGTGGCGGAACATCTTTGACGGGAACACCGGCAGCGCGACGAACGGGTTGGTGCCGTCGACATAGCGGGTGATGAAGTCCGACGACGACATCTCGCATACGTCGAACGACTTTTCGGCCATCGCATGGTCGAACAGCTTGCGCGGGAAATCCTCGACGCGGAAGGTGAGGTCGATGCCC
>CAMDXD010000459.1 GCA_945877995.1 Bordetella parapertussis | reverse complement strand
CGCAAAATCCACCCCGCGCTCCGCCTGCTCGATGTCTTCCATGTACAGCTTGCGGTAGCCGCGCCGGTCCTCCGGCTTAGGCTCCGGCGCAACCCAGGCGGCACGACGCGTTGCCAGTTCCTCGTCACTCACCAGCACATCGATCCGCCGCCCGGCCGTATCGAGCCGGATCCGGTCACCGTTCTTCACCAGCGCGAGAGGCCCACCCACCGCCGACTCCGGCGACACATGCAGCACGATGGTGCCGAACGCGGTGCCGCTCATCCGCGCATCGGACACGCGAACCATGTCCTTCACGCCCTTCTCCGCAAGCTTCTTCGGGATCGGCAGGTAGCCTGACTCGGGCATGCCGGGCACGCCCTTCGGCCCGGAGCTCTGCAGCACCAGGATGTCATCCGCCGTCACGTCCAGCGCTGGATCGTCGATGCGATCAGCGAGGTCGGCGAGCGACGAGAACACCACCGCCCTGCCCTCGTGCTGCAGCAGCGGCTGCGAGGCGGCGCACTGCTTGATGATCGCGCCGTTGGGCGCAAGGTTGCCGCGCAGCACGACCATCGCGCCGTCCTTGTAGACGGGGTCATCGAACGCATGGACCACCTTCTGGTCCCATCCGGGTGGCGCGGCATCGAGGTTCTCACCCAGCGTGCGGCCAGTGACCGTAAATGCATCCAGGTTCAGCAGCGGCTTCAGCTGGCGCATGATCGTCGTCGCACCACCGGCGCGGTACAGGTCTTCCATGTAGCCCTGACCGGTCGGCTTCAGGTCGACCAGCACCGGCGTCTTGCGGCCCATGCGGTCGAAGCCTTCGAGGTCGAGTTCCAGGCCCATGCGCGCCGCGATCGCAGTGATGTGGATCAGCGCGTTGGTCGAACCACCTACCGCCAGCAGCATGGTCAGCGCATTCTCGAAAGCGGCCTCGGTCATGACCTTGTCCGGCGTCAGGCCCTCGGCGGCGATTGCCACCGCCCGCGCACCGGTCTCTTCCGCGTTGCGGATGCGGTCGGCCATCACCGCCGGGATCGCCGCCCCGCCGGGGATCATCATGCCCATCGCCTCGGCGCAGCAGGCCATGGTGCTGGCGGTGCCCATCACCATGCAGGTGCCGGCGGTCGGGCACAGCTTCTCCTCGATCTCGCCGATCTCGCGTGCATCGATCTCGTTGCCACGATACTTGCCCCAGAAGCGGCGGCAGTCGGTGCACGCGCCGAGCCGCTCGCCCTTGTGGTCGCCGGTCATCATCGGCCCGGTCACCATCAGCACCGAGGGTACGTTCGCGCTGGCCGCACCCATCAGCAGCGCCGGCACCGTCTTGTCGCAGCCACCGATCAGCACGCAGGCATCCATCGGCTGCGCGCGGATCATCTCTTCGGTGTCGATCGCCATCAGGTTGCGCAGGTACATGCTGGTCGGGTGCGCGAACGATTCGTGCAGCGACACCACCGGGAACTCGATCGGCAGGCCGCCGGCGAGCATCACGCCGCGCTTGATGCCCTCGATCAGGTCGGGCACGTTGCGGTGGCAGGCGTTGTAGCCGGAGAAGGTGTTAGTGATGCCGATGATCGGGCGGTTCAGGGAATCTTCGGTGTAGCCCATCGCCTTGATGAAGGCCTTGCGCAGGAACAGCGAGAAGCCCTGGTCGCCGTAGGCGGTGAGGCCCTTCTTCATGCCGCGCGCGAGGGTGTCTGTCATCGTGTTCTCCATGCCGGTTCACAGGCTGAAAGTCTACACTGGGCTTGCGCCCGGCCCCCAGCCCCAACTGCAGCTGCAGTGCAGCGTTTCCTCTCGATTTGCGCACCCCTGCAACAGATCGTCGCAGCGAAGACCGATTCGACGACGCACGCCCACTGGGTTGGGCATGTTTCGTCCGTGCGCGATACCATCCAGAAGGCGTCGATGCGACACCTTCTCGGAGGAGCGGTGATTTTGATGCAGCTTTCAAGCGGATGCTGGCCCGTGACGTCCGGCCCTGCGTCGCCGGTGAATTGACGATGGACGCTGCGGATCAGATCGACGCGATCCTGAACCCCCGCTCGGTTGCCGTCATCGGTGCATCGGGGGAGCCCGGAAAGCGCGGGTACAGGGCCCTGAAGATCCTGATGGAAGACGGCTACAAGGGCCGCATCCATCCGGTGAATCCACGTGAATCCGGGATCCTCGGCTTGCCCTGCCATGCGTCCGTCCTCGATATCGACGAGCCGGTAGACGTGGCGCTGGTCTGCACTCCCGCGAGGCATCTGCCCGCGGTGCTTGAAGAATGCGGGCGCAAGGGTGTGAAAGGCGCGATCGTCGTCTCGGGCGGTTTCAGCGAAGCAGGCAAAGAAGGCCTGGAACTGGAACTGGAATCAGTGGCGATGGCCCGGCGCTATGGTGTACGCATCATCGGCCCGAACATGAACGGCATCTTCAGCCGGCGCCACAGTTGCAACCTGAGCCCGTGGCGCGAAGTGCCTCCGGGCGAGATCGCCGTGCTCTCGAATTCCGCCAACGTCGTGCACTGGCTGCTGACCAAGGCCTGGGCGCGCGGCTCGGTGGGCTTCTCCACCATGCTGTCGGTCGGCAATCAGGCTGATGTACAGTTCCATGAACTCATTGATGGCCTGGGCAAGGATACGGAAACGCGCGCCATCGTCGTATATGCCGAAGGTTTCCGCGACGGACGTGCGCTGATTGAGGTGGCCTCCCGGGTGTCGCCGAGCACGCCGATCGTGATGTACAAGGCCGGACGCAATGGCGAGGGCGCGCGGATGGCGCGGTCGCACAGCGGGTCGTTGGCCGGCGATCATGCCGTCAGCAGCGGCGCATTGCAGCAGGCCGGCGTGACCCTGGTGACCCGTGCAGAGTACCTGCTGCCTGTCGCCGAAGCGTTGAGCAACCTCCCGCGGATGCGCTCGCGCAACGTGGCCGTGATCTCCGAAGGTGGCGGGCCGATCACCATCGTCTCCGAGGCGCTCAGTGAACTCGCGCTGAACCTGGCTGCGCTGTCGGCCGATACACAGGCAAGGATTCATGCCGTCATTCCCGAGTCGACCGTGATTGCCAATCCGGTCGACATCGCCGTGCTGACCAATCCGTCTGTGCGGAACTACGGACTGTGCGCGCAGGCGATCCTTCAGGATCCGGGGATCGATGCGCTGCTGTTCGTCGGCTGGTTCGGAGCCTATGGTCGGCGCGGCGGCCCGGCAGTGGCCGCTGAAGAAATCGAAGTCGCCCGGATGCTGGGCCGGATGATGCGCGAGACCGGAAAGCCTGTGATCGTTCAATCGCACTACGCGCAGGTGGGTACCGAGGCACTTGACTTACTGCGTGCGAGCGGGGTGCCGGTACATCAGGATTTCGACATTGCCGTACAGTGCGTGGTCGCTGCCGCTCGGTATGGAGAAGCCTCGCGAAGGCTTGCGCGTCCCTTTCCGAGCAATGCGCCGCCACGCGAGCCCGTTGCCGTCAGCCTGATCGAAGCATGCCGTACTGA
>CAMDXD010000458.1 GCA_945877995.1 Bordetella parapertussis | reverse complement strand
GAGGTCACGATGTTCGAGACCATGGTCGACTTTCTGATGGTCGAACACCTCTACGGCGCCACTTTCGATCCACCGGTGGGCGCGATGGGCTACTCGCGAATCCTTACCAGGGAGCGGCGTCCGTTCAAGCTGCGCGATGGCTATCTGGCAATACTGCCCTACACCGACAGAAATTGGCACGACTTTTTTCGTGTCCTGGGGCGTGAAGAGCTTAGCGCACACACCGATTTCGCCAACCTGTCCGCACGCGTGAGGAATGCTGGCAAGGTCTACGGACTCATCGCTGAACTTGTGGCCGATTGTTCCTGCGCCGAACTTCAGCGCACGTTGGAGGCGGTGCAGATTCCGGTCATGCCGGTGAGTGCGATCGAGGATCTGCTCGACCACGCCCAGCTCGCCGCCGGCGGCTTCTGGCAAGAGCACGAACATCCGACCGAAGGGCGGTTGCGGCTGAGCACTTTGCCGATACGCTTCGGTGAAGGTCTGTCGGGCATCCGTCGGCCTGCGCCGTTGCTGGGCGAGCACAGCACCGAAATCCTGGGCGAAATCGGCTACACCCCCGAAGCGATCGAGCGCCTTTTCGAGACCGGGGTCTCGAAGACACCCGCACGTGACCTCGCACACACGGCGACCTGAATTCAGCAGTCTCACAGGAGATAACTTGATGAAGAATCCCATGGCACTCGGTGGCCGCAACATCATCGTGACCGGCGCCGCGCAAGGCATCGGCGACCAGGGGTACATTGCCATGAATTCCCGGGTACGTGCTCTCCAGCATGAATCATGATCCATTTCCCGTCCCTGCTTCGAAATGCGTCCGACGGAGCGCCTTTCTGGCTTCGATTGGCAGTCGGATGGCGATCAACCCCTATCGCCTGCGGTTCGATCAATGCATCCGCCATGAAGGCCAGAGAAGTCCCGAGCAAACTCCCCTCGCCCAGCTGTCCTTCTCCGGTCTTTTCACGGTGCAGAAGCGCGGCCATGATTCCGAATGCGAGCGACATCGCCGTACCGTTGTCGACCCACGAAGGCTAGGTCCACATCGGCTCATGGCCATAACCTGAAAGGTGCATGGCGCCCGAGATCGCCTGGCCGGTCCCGTCGAACCCGGTTTTGTCCCGGTAGGGGCCCTTGGAGCCATAGGCGGAAGCCTTGGCGAGGATAATTTTCTATTCGGATCACCTCGGCTCCGAGTTCGCCGAGTAGCATGGAGCAAAACGGGCCCGCAACATAGCGTCCGAAGTCCAGGACCCTCACACCTTGCAATAGATCGTTCACGTGAAACCCTGGGTTGGCACGGTGGCCGCTGCGCTACAGGCCGGCCACGGTGTCATGCGGGAATCTGGCCTCGCGCTTGTCGAGGAATGCGTTGATGCCTTCCCTGCCCTCGGGCCCGGCGACACCGATCATCTCCATGGCCAACGACGCGTCGAAACTCGGGCCTGCCATACGCAACCAATTGTTGAGGCAGTGCTTGGTCCAGCGCAGTGCTCCCTGCGGGCCGTCGGCCAGCTCGCTGGCGATCTGGATCGTTTCGGCCTCGACTTTGTCATCGTCCACTGCGAGCGAGACCAGCCCCAGGCGCTCGGCCTCCGCCCCATCGAGTTGCTTGCAGCACATCAGGTAGTACTTGGCCTTTGCCATGCCGACCAGCAGCGGCCACACGATCATGGCGTGGTCGCCTGCCGCAATGCCGATCTTTGTGTGGCCATCCATCAGCCGCGCGTCCTTGGCCGCAATCGTCACGTCGGCCAGCAGCGCACACACGATTCCCGCGCCTACGGCCCAGCCCCGGATGCCGCTCACGATGGGCTTGGGACAATTGATCATGCCGTACACCATGTGGCGCGCTTCACGCATGACCTGCATGCGCATCTCGTAGCTGTCGACCAGCTTGACCTCGTGCGTGAGGTCGCCACCAGCCGAAAAGCTCTTGCCGTTTCCGGTGATGATGATGACGTTGATCGACTCGTCGGCCTCGAGGTCCCGCCACACCTCAGACACCTCGCGGTGCATGGCGCCGTCCATGGCACCCATCTTCATGGGCGAATTGAATGTCACGCGCATCACGCGCGGGTGGGGGCGGTCGAACTTGAGCCGCGTGTAGCGGGCATAGCGGTCAGACATGTGGGCTCCTTGCTTGGCGTTTGCCGGATAGGGGTGGGTATGGATCACCTTAACGTCGAGTTCTCGGGGCAGCACTCAATAGGACTTCGGCTGCCCGAGAACGCGCTCGGCGATATGGCTCAAGATCAGTTCGCGGCTGACCGGTGCGATGCGCGGAATCATGATTTCACGCAGATAGCGCTCGACATGAAACTCCTTTGAATACCCCATGCCGCCATGTGTCAGGACGGCACGCTCGCAGGCACGGAAGCCCGCCTCGGCGCTGAAGTACTTGGCGGCATTGGCATCGGCGCCGCATTCGCGGCCATTGTCGTACAGCCAGGCCGCCTTCATGGTGAGCAACTGCGCTGCCTGTAGCTCTACCCAGCTTTCCGCCAGCGGATGCTGGATCGCCTGGTTCTGACCGATGGGGCGATCGAACACCACCCTCTCGCGTGCATAGGCCGCTGCCTTGTGCAGGGCGATTCTTCCCACGCCCACGGCCGCGGCCGCCAGCAAGATACGCTCCGGGTTCATGCCGTGCAGGATATACCTGAAGCCGAGGCCTTCTTCACCGATGCGGTCCTCCACCGGAATTTCCAGGCCGTCGATGAAGAGTTCGTTCGAGTCCACGCACTTGCGGCCCATCTTGTCGATCACGCGCACGTCGATCTTGCTTCGGTCCAGGTCGGTGTAGAACAGCGAGAGACCGCTTGATGTCTTTCCTGCCGGCAACTCTTCGATCGGCGTCGTGCGCGCCAACAGCAGCATCTTCTCGGCGACCTGTGCAGTGGAGATCCATATCTTCTGGCCGTGCACCACATAGTGATCCCCTTTGCGCACGGCCCGCGTCTTGATCCGTGTGGTGTTCAGTCCTGCGTCGGGCTCAGTGACGCCAAAACAGGCCTTCAAATGTCCCTTTGCCACGGAGGGGAGCCAGCGTTGCTTCTGCTGATCCGTGCCGTACACCAAGACCGGCATAAGTCCGAATATGTTGATGTGGATGCTGGAACATCCGCTCATGCAGGCGCCCGATTCAGCGACTGTCTGCATCATCAGCGCCGCTTCCTGCACACCAAGGCCGGAGCCACCGTATTGCTCCGGGATAGCGATCCCCAGCCACCCTGCGCTGCCCATCGCCTGGTAGAAGTCCTCCGGAAAAACGCCGTCGCTATCCCGCTCGCGCCAGTAGGACTCCGGGAAGCGGGCGCACAGCGATTTGACTGCCTCGCAGATGGCCTGCTGTTCTGGCGTGACTTCGAAATTCATGGGCAATCGGATGTCGGGTTGATGAAGCGCATCGGCCAACGAGGTGCAGGTTCCGAACAGTGTGGTCGTCGGGGCGAGGTTGGCGTGTCACCGGGGCC
>CAMDXD010000457.1 GCA_945877995.1 Bordetella parapertussis | reverse complement strand
GACTTGAGTCCGTCGGGGGGCGCCACGATGCCGGTGAGTTCTAGCGCCCGTGCACTCACCCGCAGGTCCAGGCGCCGGATCGCCCCAGGATCGGGATGGTGCGCCCGGCGCAGCCGCAGGCAGGCATCGATGACCGGATGCGCGACGACGCCGCAGGCATAGGGCTTGTAGCTGTTCTGCAGCAGTTCCCAGTCGGACCCGAGGCCAGCGGTGATCGCGTCCATGTCGCGCTTGGGCGCAAGCACGCGGGCGAAGCCGCGCTCGCCCTCCAGTGCAGTGGCCGCCGCGGTGAACCCACGCTGCGCGAGCAGCGCGGCGAGCAGGCCGTTCTGCGCCGCGCGCCCGTGGATGAAGCACTTGGCCATCGTGCCCGCCATCTCGCGCGTGCCCGCCGCCTGTGCGGCTGCCAGTCCGAGCGCATGGGCGGCCTGTCCTTCGCCGAGTCCGAGTGCGCGCGCGCACGCTGCGGCAGCGCCGAACACACCGGCCGTGCCGGTGATGTACCAGTCGGAGTTGTGCGCGAACCAGACTGCGTTGGCGATCCGGCATTCGACTTCCACGCCGGCGACGAATGCCACCAGGAACTGCTGGCCGGTCATCGGCATGCGTGCGGCCAGCGCCATCAGCGACGAGGCGACCGGGACGCTCGGATGCATCAGCGTGCGCAGGTGTGTGTCGTCGAAGTCGAGCACATGGGCGCTCATGCCGTTGATCAGCGCGGCATGCAGTGCGTCGGTGCGCTCGCTGCGTCCGAGCAGCGGGCACTCGCCCGACGCTGCGAACGGCAGCAGTGCGGCCACTGCCGCATCGATGGCCGGATGGCGCGATCCGCCGACTGCGCAGCCCGCCCAGTTGAGCAGGGAACGCGCGGCTTCGATGCGCACAGCCGTCGGCAGCGCGCTCGCATCGAGCGACAGCGCATATCGGGCCAGCGTATTCGTCAGGCTCATCGGGCGGTGCTCACTCGGGACGGATCCCTGCCGCCTTGACGACTGCGGCCCACTTGACGATTTCCGACCGGATATATGCGCCGAAGGCCTCGGGCGTGCCGGTCTCGGGCTCGAAGCCATGCACTGCGACGCGCTCCTTCACGTCGGCAGACTGCATCGCGGCGACCAGCACCTCGTGCAGGCGGGCGATCACCGGCGCCGGGGTGCGCCGTGGCGCGAGCACGCCATACCAGGTGTTGGAGTCGTATCCCGGCACGCCCGACTCGGCGATCGTCGGCAACTCGGGCGCACTGGCGGAACGCCGTGCGCTGGTCACCGCCAGCGCACGCAGCTTGCCCGACCGCACCTGCGGCAGCACGGACGGCGCAGTCGCAAATCCGATCGCCGCTTCGCCCGAGATCAGCGCGGTCACCGCCGGACCACCGCCCTTGTACGGGACATGCAGCAGGTCGATGGAGGTCATCGTCTTGAACAACTCGCCTGCGAGGTGCGAGGAGCTGCCGCTGCCGGCGGATGCATAGTGGTGCTTGCCCGGTGCGGCCTTCGCCAGCGCAACCAGTTCGGATACCGACTTCGCTGCGATCGAAGGTCCGACCACCAGAATGTTCGGTGTCGAGGCGAGCATCGTGACCGGCGCGAAGTCGGCGACCAGGTCATAGCCCGGCTTGCGATAGAGCGACATGTTCACCGCATGTGCGATGTTGCCCATCACGATCGTGTAGCCGTCCGGGGCGGCACGTGCCGCGAGTTCGGCACCGATATTCGCACCGGCACCGGGCCGGTTGTCCATCAGCACCGGCTGTCCGATGGTCTCGGACATCTTCTGCCCGACGATCCGGGCCAGCGTGTCGGTCCCCCCGCCGGGCGGGAACGGCAGGATGAAGCGGATCGGCTTCGAGGGCCAGGCTGCCGGTTGCGCGGACGCGGGTGCGGTGCCCGCTGCCACGAACAATGCGGCCGCGGACGCCGCCACACTGCGGGTAAAGCCACGTGCGATCGATGACATCGGTGGATCCTCCTCCTGCGCTCGCAACCCCGGGCTTCGGCCTCTGATGGTCGCGGCAAGAAGCGATCATAGCGCGCCCCAGGCACCGGTACCGGTGCCGGCTGCGCCTATCTGAGGCAATATATCTGCCCCCCCGCCGCCACCGCACAGGAGATCCACCGATGGGAGCCGCCCGCCACCCGATGCCGCCCGAAGTGAAGGACCTTTCGCTCGAGCAGGTGATGGATACGTATGTCGCCCTCTACGCCGAGCGGGTGCCCGACTGGTACGCATTCGAGGACGCAAAGATCGAAGGCTGGAAGCGTGCGCAACACCGCTTCATCGGCGCTGGCGCTTCGGGCAAGCACGCGGATCCGGACGTGATCCCGGCGCGCGGCTTCACGCTGACCATCATGTTCGTCAACCCCGGGCAGGGCAACGCCGCGCACACCCATGAGTCGGAAGAGTGCTTCTTCGTGCTCAAGGGTTTCCTCGACGTGTTCCTCGAGGACGAGAGCGGGCGGCAGGTCTGGAAGCGCCTGGGTCCGTGGGACTGCGTGTCCTGTCCGCCGGGCGTGATCCACGGCTACGAGAACCGCAGCCTGGAGCCGGTGTATTTCCAGGTGATGCATGGTCGCGGGAAGCCGCAGACGATGGGCTATGCCGACGCCTCGCTCTACGACAATCGCGACGAGCACCTGAAGGTCGCGCCGACCTCCGCGGTCGAAAAGCCGATCTGACCGGCCCATGGCGCAGAAGCAGCATACGGCGGGCCGGGCCGGCCCACTGCGCAGTTCCCCCTTGCGCCGCACCCCCGGTATCGAATACATTCTGTCGATGTCCTTGCGCGCTGCCTGTTTTTCGTTTTTCGGCTTCTTTCTGCCCCTGGCGGAAGGAATCGATCGGCGCTGCTGAAACGGACCGAACCCGATACCAACCGCCAGGCCAAAACCTGGCGGTTTTTTTTCGCCGGGTCGATGGCCGGCATCCACCCCGCCTGATGGAGAAGCAGCATGCCGCACAAGACCGATGACGTCCGCATCAAGGAGATAAAGGAACTCGCGCCGCCGTCGCACGTGGTGCGCGAGTTCCCGATCGACGACAAGGTGTCCGACCTGGTGTTCGACACGCGCGCGAAGATCCACCGGATCGTGCACGGCATGGACGACCGGCTGGTAGTGATCATCGGCCCGTGCTCGATCCACGACCCGCGCGCGGCGCTGGAGTACGTCGAGCGGCTCGCCCCGGAGCGCAAGCGGCTCGCTGGCGAACTCGAGATCGTCATGCGTGTCTACTTCGAGAAGCCGCGCACGACCGTCGGCTGGAAGGGCCTGATCAACGATCCGCTGCTCGACGGCAGCTTCCAGATCAACCAGGGCCTGCGCGTGGCGCGCGAGATGCTGCTCGAGATCAACCGGCGCGGCGTGCCCGCTGGCTGCGAGTTCCTCGACATGATCACGCCCCAGTACATCGCCGACACGGTGAGCTGGGGCGCGATCGGTGCGCGCACCACGGAAAGCCAGTCGCACCGCGAGCTGGCCTCCGGCCTGTCCTGCCCG
>CAMDXD010000456.1 GCA_945877995.1 Bordetella parapertussis | reverse complement strand
CGCTGCTCCGGCTGGTTGAGCCGACGGGTGGAAGCATCGCTTTTGACGGGCGCGACCTGCGCGGGCTCGGGCGTGCTGCGCTGCGTCCGCTGCGCGCGCGGATGCAGATCGTGTTCCAGGATCCCTATGCATCGCTGAATCCGCGCATCCGCATCGGCGATGCGCTGGACGAAGGCATGCGTTCATTGCGCCCGGAGTGGGGCGCCGCCGAACGTGCACGGCGCATCCTGCGTCTGCTGGAGCAGGTCGGGCTGCCGGCGGAGGCAGGCAACCGTTTCCCGCACCAGTTCTCCGGCGGCCAGCGGCAGCGGGTCGCGATCGCGCGTGCGCTGTCGGTCGAGCCGCAACTGGTGGTGTGCGACGAACCGACGAGCGCCCTCGACGTGTCGGTGCAGGCGCAGATCCTGAACCTGCTGCGCAGCCTGCAGCAGCAGATGGCGTTGTCCTACCTGTTCATCACGCACAACCTCGGCGTGGTCGAAGTCGTGGCCGACGAGATCGCCGTGATGTACCTCGGGCGCATCGTCGAGCGGGGGCCGGTGCGCGCGGTACTCGACGGCCCGGCCCATCCGTACACGCGTGCGTTGCTGTCGGCGGTCCCGCGGATCGATCGCGGCGGGTTGCCGGCAGCGGAGCGTATCGCCGGCGATCCGCCCTCGCCGATCGATCCGCCGGCCGGATGCCACTTCCGCCAGCGTTGCCCGCATGCCATGCCGGCCTGCCAGCAGCGGTACCCATCCACTGTCGCACTGCCGGGCGGGCGAGTGGTGGCTTGCCATCTGCATGCCCCGGACGACGCCGCGCGCTGAGCGGCGCCCGCCACGTATTACGGTCTCAGCGGCGCTCGCCCTGCTGCGTGGCGACGATCGTCGGCCGGGACGGTGGCGCGGGTGGCGTAGCCTTGCGGGCGGTAGTGGTCCGTGCGGGTGGTTGCGGGGAGGCTGCCGCGGGACGCGCCGGCTGCCGGCTGCCGGTGGCTGCCAGGGATGGACGCGCCGTGCTGCGGGCTGCGGCGGCACCGCGGGGAGCGGCGGCGGCGCGGGCAACAGACCGGGCGGCGCGCACCGGCGGCTCTTCGAATTGCGCGGCTGCCCCGGTCGGAATCATCAGGTCGATATCGCCGGCGGCCAAGCGCATCCTGGGCGGCAGGTCGTTGCTTCGCTTGAGCGCGGCCAGCGTCACGCCGTTGCGGCGCGCGATCTGCTCGAGCGGTTCGCCGGCGCGCGGGGTGTAGATGCGTACCGACGCGAGCGTGCGCTCGCCCAGGTCGCGCAGCCCCGCGCTGAACTGGGTCATGCGGTCGAGCGGGAGCAGCAGCGTTGGCAGCTTGTTGACGTTGATGACCGACCGGTTGTGCGCCGGGTTGAGTGCGACGAACTCCTCGACGGTCATCCCGGCGAGCCTGGCGGCGACCTTGACATCCATGTGCTGGTCGACCTGCACGGTGCCGAAGTAGGGCTCGTTCGGTACGTCGGCCAGTGTCATGTTGAACTGCCGCGGATTGGCGATGATGTTCTTCACCGCCTGCAGCTTGGGCACGTAGGCGCGCGTCTCTGCCGGCAACTGCAGGCTGGAGAAGTCGACCCGGTCCCCGCGCAGCGCGTTGCGGGCGATCGCGCGCTGCACGCAGCCTTCGCCGCAGTTGTAGGCGGCCAGCGCGAGGTCCCAACTGCCGAACATGTCGTACAGCTTCTGCAGGTAGTCGAGCGCCGCTTCGGTGGACAGCAGTATGTCGCGCCGGCTGTCGAGCCAGGCGTTCTGGCTCAGGCCGAAGTTGAGGCCAGTCGAGGGAATGAACTGCCACATGCCTGCCGCGCGGGCCGACGATACTGCGACCGGGTTGTATGCGCTCTCGATGATCGGCAGCAGCGCGAGTTCGGCCGGCATGCCGCGGCGTTCGACCACCTCGACGATGTGGAACAGGTAGCGGCGGCTGCGCTCGACCACGCGCCGCAGGTACTCCGGACGGTTGGCGTAGAAGTCTTCCTCCTGGCGCACGGCCGGGTGGACCAGGTCGGGCATGCCGAAGCCGTTGCGCAGCCGGGTCCACAGGCTGGCGGGCGACTGCGTCAGGTCGGCGGCCGGTACGAGGCTGATGTCGCTTATCTGCCCGGAAGACAGGCCGAAGCCACCGCCGTCGCTGCGCATGCCCAGGGACGACAGGTCGGGCGTTTCCGCCCCGGGCACCGACTGCACCAGGCTCACGCGGCCCGTGGACGGATCGACCGCTTCATCGGCACTGACGGGGCCGGCCAGGATCACCATCACCGCGACTGCAAACCCGACGACGAGGCGATGCATCGGGCCACGCACCAGCCTGCACGACGGACGGGAGAAGGACGGGCGAGACCGGGGCGGGGCGGTCAGTGCTGACGGTACAGCCATCGATCGGTGCTCCGGTGGTGCGACTGCGCACGATCACCGTGACGCGATGTCATTTCATCGCGACTGCGGGGGTCGACGCTTCAACATGCAAGATCGCACACGGCCGGAGATGAATTGGGAGATCGCAGCTTAGTCGGCCAGAGCGGTCGAGTCAAGGCAGAGTGGCCATCGACTGGGATCGTATCTGTCTGATTATGTGTGGATATTGTCAGTACGTCTCGAGTCTGCCACGCATGCCAGCCTCAGAAGACATTCTTCCAGGCGCGCAGTTCGGCGAACACCTCCACCGGGCCGGACAGTGCGCGTCCGGCATGCGCCGCTGCGGCACCGGCCACCGCCGGTTCGGCGCAGCGCAGGAACGGATTGGTCGCGCGTTCGGTGCGAAGGGTCGATGGCAATGAGGGGCGACCCGACGTGCGCCGGGCGTCGACCTCGCGCGCCCACTCACTGATCGCGCCGTTGCCCGGCTCGACCGCGCGCGCGAAGGCGATGTTGGCCGCGGTGTATTCGTGGCCGCAGAAAACCAGCGTCTCCGGCGGCAGCGCCGCGAGCCGGTCGAGCGAAGCCGACATCTGGGGCGGCGTGCCCTCGAACATCCGTCCGCAGCCGACCGAGAACAGGGTGTCGCCGGAGAAAAGCAGGCCGTGTCCGTGGAACGCGATGTGGCTGGCGGTGTGCCCCGGCACCTCCAGCACCTCGAACGCGAGTCCGCCGTCGCAGAGGTCATCGAGTACCACCCGGTCGCCGTCGCGCACGCGCACGGTCGCCTCGGTGACCCGATCGTCGGCCGGGCCGTGGACCGGGACCGGCCCCAGCGCCTGCACCAGCCCGGCGACGCCACCGACATGGTCGGCGTGGTGGTGCGTGAGCAGGATGCCGGTGAGCCGCAGGCCGCCGGCCTGCAGCGCCGCGAGCACCGGCGCCGCCTCGCCCGGATCGACGACGACCGCATGGCCGCCGGCGCGGATGCACCAAATGTAGTTATCCTTGAATGCATCGATCGGCTCGATCGTGACCCCGTCCGGCAGGGTGGTCGGTACGGCGGGATGTGCGGCGGGCGAGGCTGGCATGGCAAGGCTCCGGAGTGAGGAAGGCAGTTCGTGTCGGACGG
>CAMDXD010000455.1 GCA_945877995.1 Bordetella parapertussis | reverse complement strand
CGGCGCAGTTCAGCGGTCTGATCCGCGCGCCTCCGCCGGGTCATTGCCGGCGTGTCGAGCGACTTCAGTTTGCAGCAGCTGACGCAGGGTCGCGCCGGTAGATCCGGTACAGCTCCTTGCGGTCGCCCGGGCGCGCGCCTTCCCAGACTTTCACCCAGGGCTCACCGCGTGAATCGGCGTCTGCCGCCCATCCCTGCCAGAGCAAGACGTTGCATGCCTGCGCAGCCGATGACGTGCGCTCGATGCGCTGCGTCTTCACGCCCGCGAAGTATTCGAACAGCGCGCGCTGGCTCTCGCCCAAGGCCTGGCTGGCCACGCATCCCTCGGCAGGCAGGTGCACCTTCACCT
Source organism: Bordetella parapertussis (assembly GCA_945877995.1). GTDB lineage: Bacteria > Pseudomonadota > Gammaproteobacteria > Burkholderiales > CAIKXV01 > CAIKXV01. Next base: position 3,160 of record CAMDXD010000455.1, on the reverse strand, counting down.
GCGCGATCATCCCGCGGTAGGTCTTGCCATAGTCGATGAACGCCAGAAGGAACAGGTTGGTGAGCACCCAGAACAGTGTGAGACCGGATGCCCAGTTGATGATCGCGCGACGGTTCGAGCGGCCGATGCGCCAGACCAGCCCGATCCAGAGCAGCGTTGCCGCCGCGCCGACGGCGAGCGTCAGCGGATCGAAGCGGGCGTCGAAGCCGGGGTGGAGCTCGGACAGGCGGGCCGCGAGGGGTGCTGGCCATCCGGTCATCAGCGCGATGTAGACCGTCCACAGCACGATGGCCAGCAGGCCGAAGGTCATGATGCCGAACCAGTCGAGAAAGTTCGCCGCGCTCCGCTTGAGGGCGTCGATGGAAGCGGCTGCCAGCAGTGACAGCGGCAGCAGCAGCGGCATGGCGTACAGTTCGCGCGCGCCGGCCGACAACGACAGCGTCACGAAGGTCACGGCGAACACCAGCACAGGAAGTTGCAGCTGCGGCGTCACGAACGCCTCGCGCCCACGCTGCCATAGCACCCATGCTGCCAGCGGCAGCGCGGGCCAGGCGTACCAGAGCAGCATCACGAAGTACTCGCCCGGAGCCGATTCCGGTCCGAGCTCGTTCTGCCCGAGGAAGCGGCCGAAATCGTTCGCCATGAACCATTCGTCGAACAGATCGGGCGAGCGGGCGTGCAGGGCGGCCGGCCAGACCGTCATCCACGGCAGGATCGCCAGGCCCGCAGCCAGCAGCACGAGCAGGTAACGGCGCCTGCGCCAGGTCGAAAACGCGATCGGCAGCAGCAGGGCACAAATCCCCAGCAAGCAGGGCGCGAGAAGCCCCTTGGCCATGAAGCCGAGTCCGGCACCCGTCCCAAGGGCGATGCCGGCCAGCACCGGTCGGCGGGAGCTCAGGCACAGTCCGTACAGGCCGATCGCGAAACCGGCGAGCAGCGCGGTATCGCTGATCATCTGGTGTGCGCGGATCAGCAGTCCGACACAACCGATCAGGGCGAGGGGCGCGACCCAGCCGTGTTCACGGCCGTAGAGTTCCCGTGCCGAAAGCGCGACGAAGAAGAGCACGATCGACATGTAGAAGGCCGCGGCGAGGCGGGCTGCGTCGTGCACTTCGAGCACGCCACCGAACAGGGCTGCAAACGCGGCCGCCGTGACGAAGAAGACCGGTGGCTTCTCCATGAACGGCTCGCCGGCCAGCGTGGGTACCACCCAGTCGCCAGTCTGCAGGATATGCAGCACCAGGCCGAACGTATAGGCCTCGTCCGGTTTCCAGGGGTCGTGCGGAAACAGGCCGGTGAAGATCCAGACCGCGCACAGGGCGACCGTGAACAGCGCATGGAGCTGGGCGTGAGGCTCAGCGGATCGGGCGCCCGGGGCGGCATACAGGCGGGGATCAGGAACCATTCAGGGCTATCCGGTATCCGGGCCACGACCGGCGTCCTGGATGCCATGCCCCGTGCCGGAAAGGTTGCGTGCGCCTGGCCGGATGGACGTGCGCGTCGCACCCGCAGGGCCGACGCAGGTATGGACTACAGATTCAAAGGAAGAGCGACGGACGGCGCTGCCGGGGTCATCTGCGCTACGCGCAGCACACGTGGATGCACCGTCCCGCTTGGCATCAGGCCGCTTTCCTGGCGTATTTCTGGCGGAACTTCTCGACGCGGCCGGCTGTATCGAGCATCTTCTGCTTGCCGGTGTAGAACGGATGGCAGGCAGAGCAGACCTCGACCTGCAGGTCCTTGGCGAGCGTCGAACGTGTCTTGAAGACGTTGCTGCAGCTGCAGGTGACCGTGATCTCGGAATACGTCGGATGGACTTCGGCTTTCATGGGGAGACCCTTCGTTCTCTGTTCTTCGGCACGCTTACTGCCGCAAAACCGTGAATGATAACAGGGGCATAGGCTTTTGGCCAATCCCCTTGCCGCCAGCCGGCGCGGCAGATGCCTAAAGGTGGCTGTCGATGAACGCGGTGAGCTGCGACTTCGACATCGCACCGACCTTGGTCGCCTCGACCGCACCGCCCTTGAACAGCATCAGCGTCGGGATGCCGCGGACGTTGTATTTTGTCGGGACGCCCGAATTCTGGTCGATGTTGACTTTCGCCACCTTGAGACGGCCGGCGTATTCGCCCGCGACGTCATCGAGCACAGGGGCGATCAGCTTGCACGGGCCGCACCATTCGGCCCAGTAATCGACCAGGACGGGGGTTTCGGACTGGAGCACGTCGTGTTCGAACGTGGCGTCGCTGACGTGGAGGATCTGATCGCTGCTCATGGCAACCTCGCTGCGTTGTTGTACTGGATGCGGTACGTCGAAAGGTATCGGGCGGATGCGGTGTTTCGCTGACCTGAAGCGTAGCCGAAAATGCCCCCGCCGCGTGCACGTGCTTGCAATCGGGCCCGCCCGGCCCGGTCGCTGATAACATAGCCGCCTGCTGAAGCACGGACCAGAGAGAGGAATGCCGCACCATGGCTTATGTCGTCACCGAAAGCTGCATCAAGTGCAAGTACACCGACTGCGTCGACGTGTGCCCGGTGGATTGTTTCCGTGAAGGCCCGAACATGCTGGTGATCGACCCGGACGAGTGCATCGATTGCACGCTCTGCGTCGCCGAGTGCCCGGTCGAGGCGATCTTCGCGGAAGACGACGTGCCGGACGGCCAGCAGGACTTCATCAAGCTGAACGCCGAACTGGCGAAAACGTGGAAACCCCTGATCGAGAAAAAGGACGAACTGCCCGAGTCGGACGCGTTCTCGAAGGTCAAGGACAAGCGGCAGTACCTCGAGCGCTGACCGCGCGTCGTACCGGCCTCGAGTGCCCGGTCAAGGCGGCATGAGCGAGGGCGCCGGCGACCCGGTGGTTGCGCGCCCGGTGCTGCTGCGTGCGCCGTATGCCGGGTTCCTGCAGCACGCCGCGACGGCAATCGTCGAGCGGCACCGCGACTGCTGGCCCGATCTCTCGGGCTTGCTGGTGCTCGTCCCTGACCTCCATGCGGCCGGGGACGTCGCGCGTGCCCTGTCTGCAGCCGGCGGCGGCGCGCTGCTGCTGCCGCGGATCACCACGCTGCACGCGCTTGCCGCGACCGCACCGGTCGCGCTGCGCGTGGTGCCGCAGTCGGTGCGCGAAGTGGAACTGTATTCTGCGCTCGCGCGGCGCCAGC
>CAMDXD010000454.1 GCA_945877995.1 Bordetella parapertussis | reverse complement strand
ATGGGCGCCGACCACCGCGAGGCTTACCGTTGGTGGCGCCAGGCACGGCGCGGGCGCTGCAGAACCGGCGCCCTGCGGCACCGGCACGCCGCAGGCACCGCTGGAGGCGTTCAGCGCGGCCTGCAGCAGGACGCCGATGTCGAGCAGCGCATGTTCCCGGAACGCCTCACCGACCAACGTGATGCCGGTCGGCAGCCCGTCGTCGCGCAGGCCGGCAGGTACGGCCAGCGCCGAGAGATCGAGCAGGTTCACGAAGTTGGTGTATCTCCCGAGCCGCGTATTGAGCAGCAACGGCTCTGCCTCGACCTCGTCGAGGCGGTAGATCGTCGGCGCGGTGGGCAGCAGCATCAGGTCGATCGCGCCTTCGCCGCGCCAAAGGGTGCCGCAAGCCGCGCGCAGTTCCTGCAGGCGGTACATCGCCTCGAAGGTGTCCGCCGCGCTGAAGCGGCGCGCGCCCTCGGTGATCTGCAGGGTCACCGGGTGCAGCGCCTGCGGCTGCGCTTCGATGAAGGCGCGGATCGCGGCATAGCGTTCGGCGACCCAGGGGCCGAGGTAGAGCAGTGCTGCTGCTTCGGCGAATGGCGCGTAGTCGAACGGCACGGGTACCGCACCCAGCGCCACCAGCGCATCGATCGCGCGATCGTAGGCAGCGGCCGCACGCGCATCGCCGAAGAATTCGCGGTCGCCCGCCGCGAGCACGCCGAAGCGCAGGCCGCGCGGATCGCACATCGCGGCGCCAGCGGCATCCGTGGGCGCGCTGCGCGACCACGGATCGAGCGGATCCGGGGCGGCGATGACGTCGAGCACCGCGCGAGCGTCCGGGCAGTTGTGCGCGAACACGGCGATGCAGTCGAGCGAACGGCAGGCTGGCACCGTGCCGTGGTTGCTCACCAGTCCGCGGGTCGGTTTCAGTCCTACGATGTTGTTGAAGGCTGCCGGCACGCGGCCAGACCCGGCGGTGTCGGTGCCCAGCGAGAAACTCACCAGACCGGCAGCCACCGCGACCGCCGACCCGGAGCTGGATCCGCCCGGCACGAAGGCGGGGTCGAAGGTGTTGGCAGGCACGCCATACGGACTGCGCACGCCGACCAGTCCGGTAGCGAACTGGTCCAGGTTGGTCTTGCCGACATGGATCGCGCCGGCATCGAGCAGCCGCTGCACCGCCGTGGCCGTGGTTTCAGGCCGGTAGGCAAAGGCGCTGCAGCCTGCGGTGGTGGGCAACCCGGCGACATCGATGTTGTCCTTGACCGCGAAAGGGATGCCGAACAGCGGCAGGCCTTGCGCGAGGCGGCTCGCTGCGGGCAATCGGTCGAGTTCGGCTGCGCGCGCGCGCAGCGCGGCATCGCTCTCGCGGCTGATCCAGACTGGATCGTCGGCGCGCGCAGCCGCCCGGGCAATGACGGCCTCGACGACATCGCGGGCGCTGACGGTGCCGGCCGCCAGCGCCACGCGCAGTGTTCGCACATCCAGAGACTGGTCGTGAAGCTTCATCGGGATGGACAGGGCACTGGAGACACACCGTGGAAAAGTCGACAAGGACACACGACGGCATGATAGTGCAATCGCCGTGCCATGACCGTGCAGGCGCCCGCCGGCGTCCGCAGGCGCCGATTACCTACCGCGGGGCACCAAAATGCAGCACGCACAGCTGAACCCGCACCATTATGAGGCGACAGTTCGCTGGCCGTGCACGGCCAACGAGTGCCCGCCCGCGTCCGCGCACCGGCACTGCCTGCCCGTGTTCAGGACTTCAGCGTGCCGACCATCTCCTCGGGCTTGACCCACTGGTCGAACTGTTCGCCGGTCAGGTGCCCGGAGGCGACCGCGGCTTCGCGCAGCATGGTGCCTTCCTTGTGCGCCTTCTTGGCGATGTAGGCCGCCTTGTCGTAGCCGATATGCGGGTTGAGCGCCGTCACCAGCATCAGCGATTCGCGCATCAGCCGGTCGATCACGTCGAGCCGCGGCTCGATGCCCACCGCGCAGTTGTCGTTGAAGCTCACCATGCCGTCGGCGAGAAGCCGGACGCTCTGCAGGAAATTGTGGATGATCATCGGCTTGAACACGTTGAGCTCGAAGTTGCCCATCGAGCCGCCAATATTGATCGCAACGTCGTTGCCCATCACCTGGCAGCACAGCATCGTCATCGCCTCGGACTGGGTCGGGTTGACCTTGCCCGGCATGATCGAGCTGCCCGGCTCGTTCTCCGGGATGGCGATCTCGCCCAGTCCGCTGCGCGGGCCGGACGACAGCCAGCGCACGTCGTTGGCGATCTTCATCATCGAGGCCGCGAGCGTCTTCAGCGCGCCGTGCGCGAAGACGATGGCGTCATTGGCGCCCATCGCCTCGAACTTGTTCGGTGCGGTCACGAACGGGTAGCCGGTCAGCCGCGACAACTCCGCCGCTACGCCGGTGGCGAACTTCGGATGCGCGTTGAGCCCGGTTCCCACCGCGGTACCGCCCAGGGCGAGTTCGCACAGGTGCGGCAGGGTCTGCTCGACATGCTTCAGGCACTGATCGAGCTGGGCGACGTAGCCGGAAAACTCCTGGCCGAGTGTCAACGGCGTCGCGTCCTGCAGGTGGGTGCGGCCGATCTTCACGATGTTCATGAAGGCCTGCGACTTGCCCGACAGGGTAGCGCGCAGCCTGCGAACCGCCGGCTTCAGCTGCTTCTCTATCGCGATCACCGCGGCCACGCTCATCGCGGTCGGGAACACGTCGTTCGAGGACTGCCCACGGTTCACGTCGTCGTTCGGGTGCACCTTGCGCGACTCGCCGCGCACGCCGCCCATCAGTTCGGAGGCGCGGTTGGCCAGCACCTCGTTCACGTTCATGTTGCTCTGCGTGCCCGAGCCGGTCTGCCACACCGCCAGCGGGAACTCGCGATCGTGGCTACCGGACAGCACTTCGTCGGCGGCGGCGATGATCGCCTTCGCCTTGTCGGCGGGCAGTTGTCCCAATTCGGCGTTCACCGCCGCGCAGGCCTTCTTCACCATGGCCAGCGCATGCACCTGGTCGATCGGCATCTTCTCGGACGAGATGCGGAAGTTCTCCAGCGAACGCTGCGTCTGTGCGCCCCAGAGCGCCGCATCGGGCACCTGCATGATGCCCATCGTGTCCTTCTCTTCCCGGTATCCGGTGCCGTTGTCGGTACTCATCTTTCCTTCCTCCACTGCCTGTTCACTAAAGAGACAGCGCCGGTTTGCCGGCGGCATCGACCACCACCACGGCGGTCATGTTGACGATACGTCGAACCGTGGCGCTCGGCGTGATCACGTGCGCGGGCCTCGCCGCCCCGAGCAGGATCGGCCCGACCGTGATGCCATCACCGGCCGCCTGCTTGAGCAGGTTGAACGAGATGTTCGCAGCGTCGATCGACGGCATGATCAAGAGGTTGGCCTCGCCCTTGAGCTTCGAGTTCGGGAACTGGGCGCTGCGGATCGCCCCCGAGATCGCGGCGTCGCCGTGCATCTCGCCCTCGACCTCGAGCCCCGGCGCCACCTCGCGCAGCTTGACCA
>CAMDXD010000453.1 GCA_945877995.1 Bordetella parapertussis | reverse complement strand
GGGAACGTGTGCCGTTCCAGCCAGTCGAGCAGCGTGCTTCCAACCGAGGCGATGACATCGGTCTGCGCATGGTGGATGTGGGTGTCGATGAAGCCGGGCAGCAGCAGGCAGCCAGTGTGGTCGACCAGCGGCGTGCCGGCGGGCAGGGTGGCCAGCAGTGCGGCGGCCGGCCCGATGCGCAGCACCCGGCCCTCCTCGACCAGCAGCAGGCCGTCCTCGATGTACTCGGACCCGCCGTGTCCGGAGCCGGGATCGCCAAGGAAATGCAGGATCGAGCCGCGAAATGCACGAAATGCACGAAATGCACGAGATGCACGCAGTGCGTCGTCGGGGCGGTCGGACGGTTCGGTCATTGCAGCTGCCGGCCGGCTGTCGAGGATGCATTCGCGCAGGATGCTGTGCTCCGTGCGCGGTTTCTGTAGGGACCCCTGCGGATACCATCCGAACCCGAGTCTTGAACCATCAGGTTCAAGAGTGGTTGCCTTCCGAACGCCTCAGGTACGTCCGACGTGGGACGCGCACACAGCGCTCTGCAGGTCGGCAACCGGAGTTACCGCATTGGTTCAAGAGATTCAGATCCGTACGGCACCGCAGGGGATTGAACTGTTGCAACGGCCGTCGTTGCGCAAACTGAAGGCACTAGACTACAACACTAGAACAGCTTGTCCTGCTCCGACAATGCTTCGTCGAGGGAGGCATTGAGCACCGAGACACGGCGCCGCAGTTCGGACACGTCGAGCGGGCCCGCCACGCGCGTGGTCAGGTGCTCATGGGCGATGTTCAGGGCCGCCATGATAGCCACCCGCTCGGCACCCATCACCTTGGCGCCGTCGCGGATGTCGCGCATCTTGTTGTCGACATAGGTGACTGCGTCGAGCAGTTCCTGCTCCTGGCCGGGCGGGCAGGCAATGCGGAATTCGCGCCCGAGTATCGTGACCTCGAGCGCCTTGCCATCGGCCGACAGCCGCCCTTCACTCATGCGATGCACCCGGATGTAAGTCGATATTCAAAGGGTCACGCCTCGTCACGCGCTGCCGCGGCCGGAACGCGCTCGAGCAGTGCCTCGACGCGCCGGCGCGCAGCCTCGATGCGCTCGCCGAGTTGCTTGTTCTCGTTGTGGGCCACCACGAGCTGCTGGCGCAGCGTGCCGTTTTCGACACGCAGCCGCCGGCTGAGTTCGACGAGCTGCGTGACGCGCTCTTCAAGGCCCTTGAGGTCGAGATCCATACAGCCACTATAGGTAATCGGCGGCCGTGCGTCAAAGCGGTGCATGCCGCCGTGGGTCCGGTGGCCCGTCGACGGAACTGGCGCGCCTGCCAGCGCGTGCATATACTCGGTGGGCGTTCCAGGTGCTTCGCCTCCTTCACGGGCGGGGTTAAACGGGAAACCGGTGAGTGGCCGACCAGGTGGTCTGTCGTGAAGCCGGTGCTGCCCCCGCAACGGTAAGCGAGTGCGGACAGGCCAACGCGCCACTGTGGGATGACCATGGGAAGGCGGCCTGTCAAATCTTGCGAGCCCGGAGACCGGCCAGGAGCGTCGACTGCTGCCCGAACCTTCACCGGTGCAGGCGGCGGTCAGCAGCAGACCGTTGCGGGTGGCGACCGGTCGACCTGGATGCCTGGCCCCGCGGTGATACGTATTTCGGGGCGGCACGGTTCGACGGTGCAAGCCCCGGGGCAGCCTGTTGCCGGATACCGGCGTGCGGAGGGCGCGCCGCTGCCAGGAGCCTGTCCATGAAGAGCCCTACCCCCCGTCACGCCGCCGCGCTGTCGGCGGTGGCACTGTGCCTCGTCCCGGTCGCGGACGTCGCAGCGCAGGCGACCGCGACCACCGATTCGGCCGCCACCATGCGTCCAGCCCCGACCGTGATTGCGCAGATGGTGCCGGTCGCGCTGCGTGAAGTGGTGGTCACCGCCACCCGCTTCGAAGAACCGGCCGGCGAACGGCCGGTCAACCTGAGCGTGATCCCGCGCGAGGCCATCGCCACGACGCCAGCCCGCACCCTGCCCGAACTGCTGGCGCTGCAGCCCGGCATCAGCATGCGGGATCTCTACGGCGGCGGTTCATCGGGTGCGACCGTCGACCTGCGCGGCTTCGGGTCGGTCGCAGGGCAGAACACCCTGGTGCTGGTCGATGGTCGGCCACTGAACGACAGCGACCTCTCTGACGTGTCGTGGTCGACGCTGCCGCTGGCCGCGATCGAGCGGGTCGAGATCCTGCGCGGCGCCGGCGCCGTGCAGTACGGTGCCGGTGCCAGCGGGGGCGTGATCAACGTGATCACCCGCATGGCGCGGCCCGGCGAGCGCTCGGCCGAACTGACCGCGCAGGGCGGAAGCCTTTCGACCGGTGCGGTCACCTTCAACGGTAACCTCGGCAGCGGGCCGATGTCGCTGCGCCTGTATGCGACACACCTCGAGACCGGCGGCTGGCGCGCCAACAGCCGCAACGAACAGGATATCGGGCAGGCCGACCTGCGCTGGCGCGACGGTCCGAACACCGTGACCGCGCGCCTGGCGATGGACCGGCAGAACAGCCGGCTGCCGGGCGCTCGCCAGGTGCAGCCGTCGGCCGGCGTGAACCAGCTCGAATCGAACCCGCGCGGGACATCGACGCCGCTCGACTACGCCCTGCGCGACGGCGCGCGCGCGAGCATCGACTTCGACCGCGTGCTAGATATCGGGGCGTTCAACCTCGGTGTCGGCTGGCGCCAGAAGAGCCAGGCCGCATACTTCGACTTCGGCGGTTTTCCGAACTACTCCGAGCGCGATCTGTCGGTGCTGGCGGTCACGCCGCGGATGCGCTTCGTGAATGTGCTCGGCCCGGCCAGCGTGTCCACGACGGTCGGCATCGATGTCTACCGGTGGGACTACCGGCTGGCATCGAGCGATGCCCAGAGCAACATCGGGCGCCCGGTGAACACGGTCGCGGCGGTACAGGACAATACCGCGCTGTACCTGGCAACCACGGCATCGTTCGCCGCCACCGGCACTACCGTCTCCGCCGGCCTGCGCCGCGAGCGCTACAAGTCGAGCGCGACCGATACCTACGATCCGTCGGCGCCGGGCGCTGCCTTCGGCTCGGCGGCACCGGACGGCGCCCAGACGCTGTACCAGCATGCCTGGGAACTGGGCCTGCGCCAGTCGCTCTCTGGTGCATGGTCGGTGCTGGGCCGGGCCGGGCGCAGCTACCGTTTCGCGAACATCGACGAAATCTATGGCACCAATGCAGCCTTCACCAACGAGTTCCAGTTCCTGCGGCCGCAGGTGGCCACCGGCGGCGAGGTGGCGCTCGACTACGCGACGGCCTCGGCGGGCGGGCGGCTCGCGCTGCACCGGCTCGATGTCGACGACGAGATCCGCCTCGATCCGTTCACCTCCGGCGTCGGCAACACGAACCTGCCGGCGCTGCGCCGGCAGGGCGCGGAACTCGGCGGCTGGTGGCAGGCTGCGCCGGCGCTGCGCCTGACCCTGGCCTACACCTGGACGCAGGCGCGCTTCCGGGAAGGCGTGCTGCCCGGC
>CAMDXD010000452.1 GCA_945877995.1 Bordetella parapertussis | reverse complement strand
GCGTCCGCCAGCGGCGTCTCGGGCAGCAGCAGCACGAACTCCTCGCCGCCGTAGCGGCCGATCGTGTCGGACGGACGCAGCAAGGTCCTGACCACGGACACCAGGTGGCGCAGCGCATCGTCTCCGGCCTGATGGCCGAGACGGTCGTTCAGATTCTTGAAGTTGTCGAGGTCGATCATCGCGAAAGACAGCGGCGAGCGGTAGCGCTGCGCGCGGGACGCCTCGCGCTCGACGGCGTCATCCAGCCCGCGCCGGTTGAGCGCGCCGGTGAGCGCGTCCTCCCGCAGGGCCGCACTCACGCGGGCAAGCTCCGCCTCGAGCTCGGCGACCTTCGCCCGGGCGAGCGTCGCCTGCTCGCCCACGCCGAGCACATCGTCGCGCGATCGCGTCGCGTCGACCTGCATCCGGCGGATATCGACCATCAGGTCGTCGAGCACGCCGCGCAGCGCGTTCACGTTGTCGGTCACGCGCACCCGCTCGGTGTAGCCGAGCATCCGCGCCTGGTGGTCGACCGCGCTCTGGGCCATCTCGCCCACGCGCTCGACGAACACGCCGATCAGTTCCTTCAGCGTGCGCTTCATCTCGCGCAGCGCCTGCTTGAGCGCGCGCTGCCGTTCCGCCGTCTCGCGGAACTGCGCCTGTGCATCGGCGAGCGTGCGCGACGTGGGTGGCTGGGCCACGGTTCGCTCGAGCATCTGTACCTGCCCGGCAACCCAGCGGTCGTCATCCACCAGTTCGGCGAGATTGGCGACCAGCATGCGCACCAGCGCCATCGCGTCCTCGACGATCAACCGCTGCTCCACCTGCACCAGGTCGGCCTCGCGCAACGCATGGCCGATCGCGGTGTCGATCGCCGCGCAGTCGGCGGGAGTCGCCGCCGCACGCACCAGCGACGGCAACCGGGACACGGTGCCGGCCAGCTTCGGGTAGTCGGATACCCGCGGCGCCACCTCGCGTTCGAAAACCCCGGCGAGCAGTTCGCGCAGGGTCTGCGCGAGGTCCTGAACCATCGGCAGCAGGGCAACGCCCGATGCCGGCGGATTCATCGCCGCGACACCGTTGAATACGGGCGACACTTGCCACGGTGCAGGGGCAGCGGCAGAGGCGGCACCGGATGCTGCGCCAGCCGGCGCGACAGCGCCCTCGAATGCATCGACCACCAGCGCTCCCGGCACAGACGGCAGGCCTTCGCCCCACGCCTTCACCATCGAGGTGAGCTTGTCACCGAGTTGGGGAGACCTGCGAAAGTTGATCAGCAACCGCTCCAGGCCCTCCCGCTTCTGGGTCAGCGAGACGGCCGCGTGGCGCACCTCGAGCTGGCGCAGCAGGTCGCGGATCACCTGCGACCAGTCGGTCGGATCGGCCACGGCGCCCGCCGGCCCGGCGGGCATCACGACCGCCGGCGTACCAGCGATCTCGGCATAGACCTGCACATAGTTTTCCGGCGTGGGCGCGATCCGGCGGCTGGCCAGCACTGTCAGGGTCTCGCGCGCAAGTTCGGCCGGCGTACGGGCTCGGGTCTCCGGGCGGGAGGGCGGGACGGATTCTGGAGGCATCGGCATCGCGGATAGAACGGCTGGATCATGCGGCCCTGCCGCGTATCCTCTGGTTATCGGTCAACCGACCGGCAAATGAAGGGCGCCTGGCAGGCGCCGCCTGCGCAGGCGGCGGGAGCGCGTGCCGGCCCGGCCGACGCTACGCAACGCGCGGCGAAGCATGCCCGCCCCGTACCGGGATCGGCCGGTCAGCGCGCAGGCGACATCCGGAAATCGAACTCGACCCGCTCGAACGGGTTGGGCAACCGGTACCGAGCGGCTTCTTCGGGCGAATCGCACTGCACGAACGGGACCGCGAGTGACGCACGCACGCCGAACACCGCGTCCTGGTCGATGTACGGGTCGTCGGCGGGGAACAGTTCGGTCGTCAGCGGCGCGAAGCCCTCAGCCAGCACCCGGAAGTGGAAATGCGCCGGGCGCCACGCATGCCGACCGCTGGCGCGCAGCAGGCCGCCGACCGGGCCATCGTAGGGCACGGTATACGGCGCAGGCCGCACCGTGGTGAACGCATAGACCCCATCATCGCCCAGCGGCATGCAGAAGCGCAGGTTGTCCTCACTCTGGCTCGGATCCTGCTGCCAGTAGTGGCCGAGCGCATTGGTCTGCCAGAAGTCGATCGTCGCCCCGCGTACCGGCTGGCCCGCGAGGTCGAGTACCCGCCCCAGGACCAGCACCGGCTGCCCGGTGTTGTCGCGGATCAGGTCTCCGCCGACCGCCAGCGCCGGCGAGCCTTCGGCGTGGAAAGGCCCCAGTACGCTGCGCTCGGTCGCGCCCGGCACGCCCTGCAGGAGGTCGGTGAGAGAGGTCAGCCCCAGGATGTCCGAGGTCAGCACGAACTCGTTGCGCCGGTCGTCGGTGATCGCGGCCGCGGCGGTGAGGAATGCCATGCCGGCGCGCCACTCCTCGGGCCGCAGGTCAACCTCGCGCGCGAATGCATGCAGGTGACGCACCAGCGAGCCGAGCACCTCCTTCAGGCGCGGGTCGCCCGTATTGCCGAATGACGCGATGACCGCATCGGTGAGGGTATTGCGGTCGATCGCCTGCATGCGTCCTCCTGGGTCCGTCGCGGACGGGTTCAGTCTGCATTCAATCCGAGCTGCTTCACGATCTTCGCGTAGCGCTCGACGTCATTTCGCAGCACGGCGCCGAATGCGGCCGGCGACATCGGCGTCGGTTCGATCGCGAGACCGTTCATCCGCTCGCGCACGTCGGGCGCCTCGAGCGCACGGTTGATTTCGGTATTGATGCGTGCGACCACCGGCGCGGGGGTGCCAGCCGGGGCAAGGAACGCGATCCAGGTGTAGTCGGCGAAGCCGGGATAGCCGAGTTCGGCGACGGTCGGCACGTCGGGCAGCGTCGCCGAGCGCTTCGCGCTGGTCACGGCCATCGGCCGGATCTTGCCGGCCTGGGCAAGTGGCACGGCCGGCGGCATCGAAGTGCTGCCGATCGGCACCTGGCCACCGAGCACCGCGGTGACCGCGGCGGCCGGCGTATGCGGCACATGCGTGATGTCCAGCTTGTTCAACTGCCGGAACAGTACCTCGGCCGCGAGGTGCGTGGTCGTGCCGATGCCCGACGACGCATAGCTCAGGCGCTCGGTGCGCGCGAGCGCCAGCAGTTCCTTCAGGTTTGTTGCCTTGACCGACGGGTGCACGAACAGGATGTTCGGCGTCAACGTGGCCATCGCAACCGGGACGAAGTCGCGAATCTCGAAGCCCGGTCGCGAAAACAGACTGACGTTCACCGCGAAGGCGACGCTCGTGCCCAGCAGCGTATGGCCGTCAGGCACGGCCTTGGCGACGATCTGGGCACCGATGTTGCCACCGGCCCCGCCCCGGTTGTCGATCAGCACCGGCTGGCCGAAGGCTTCGGCCAGGCGCGGCTGCAGCAGCCGGCCGATGGTATCGGTCGTGGCGCCCGGCGGAAACGCGACCACGATACGCAGCGGGCGCGACGGAAAGGACGGTGCCTGGGCCT
>CAMDXD010000451.1 GCA_945877995.1 Bordetella parapertussis | reverse complement strand
TCCTCTCCCTGAGCCGCGTACAGCTGGCGCACGTCGTCGCGCTTGAGAACCGCCACCAGCGCACCATGCAGGCGGTCGACGACCGCACGTGGCGTGTTCGCCGGCAGAACGATGCCGTTCCACCCACTGTAGCGGTAGCCAGGCACGCCGGCCTCGGTCAGGGTCGGCAGGTCGGGATACAGCGGCGAGCGCCGTTCTCCGCCGGTGGCCAGGCAACGCGTGCGCCCGGCCCTCACATGCATCATGGCCGCGACGATCGGCCCGACGGTGAAATCTGCCTCGCCCTGTGCCACGGCGGCCATCGACGGACCACCGCCCTTGTACGGCACATGGGTCGCCTCGATCTTCGCCAGCGAAGTGAACAGCAGCCCGCCCATGTGACTGGTAGAGCCGATGCCGGCCGAGGCCATCAGCAGGCGCCCCTGGCGCGCCCGTGCAAGTTCGATCAGGTCGCGCACCGACTGCACCGGAAGCTGCGCGTTGACGCAGACACCCGTCTGCGCGATCGCGAACACCGAGACCGGCTGGATGTCGCGGAACACGTCGTAGCCGACGGACTTGAAGGTATGCGGCGCCACCGCCAGCACCGCAAGGGTGACGGTGGTGATCGTGTAGCCGTCGGGCTGCGCACGCATGCCGATCTCGACGCCGGTCGTGCCGCCTGCACCGGGCCGGTTGTCGACCAGCAGCGGCTGGCCCAGCACGTCTGCCATGCGCTGGAAGGCGATGCGGCCGAGGATGTCGGTGGCGCTGCCCGGCGAATTCGGCAGCAGCACACGGATCGGACGGTTTGGCCAGGTGCCACCAGCCGGGGCCGCCGCGATGCAGAGCGGCGGCGCGACTGCGCACAGGGCTGCAGTCAAGGCAGCGAGCGAATCCCTGCTCTTCCGGCGATTGTCTGCACGCATGCCGCACGCGACTGCCCATGCGGCCTTTTGCTCGGCCATGAAGCATCTCCTCCAATGAGACCACTGCAGATTACGCGGTGGCTGTCGTGGCTGCAATCTCGTTCCACGAATGGACAGGCAACCGCCGTGCGCGGCAGCGGCCTCACTCGATCGGCACGCCCGCGGCCTTGATCACCCGCGCCCAGCGCGCGATCTCGCGCTGGATATGGGCGCCGAACGCCTCGGGCGTACTGCCCATCGGTTCGGCGGCCTGCTGCGCCAGCGTCTCGCGCACATCCGGGCGCGCGAGCATCTTCGACAGCTCCGAATTGATCTGCAGGATCGTTTCGCGCGGCGTCTTCGCCGGGGCCAGCAACCCGTACCATGTCGTCACCTCGTATTCCGGATAACCGGATTCGGCGACCGTCGGCAGCTTCGGGTAGCGCGGCAGGCGGCTCGTGCTTCCCACCGCGATCGCGCGCAGGCGGCCGGATGCCACGTAGGGTGCGAGGGGCGGCACGCCGGTAATCGTGAGCACCGTATGGCCTGCCAGCATGTCCACCAGCATCGGACCGGTGCCGCGATAGGAAATCGCAACGATGTCCGTCGCCGTGAGCAGCTTGAAGTATTCGACCGCCAGGTGCGATGCGCTGCCGTTGCCTGCCGACGCGTAGTTCAGCGCACCCGGCCGGGCCCGGGCGAGCGCGACGAGTTCCTTCACCGAGCGCACCGGCAGCGATGGATGCACGGCGAGCATGTTCGGCACGGCGGTGAACAGCCCGATCGGCGCAAAGTCCTTCACCGCGTCGTAGGGCAGCTTCGAGTACAGCGACGGACCGAAGCCGAACGTGCCGACATGGCCGAAGATCAGCGTATGGCCGTCGGGAGGCGACTTGGCGACATGGTCCACGCCGATCGTGCCGCCGGCCCCGGGCCTGTTCTCGACCAGCACCTGCTGGCGCCAGGCTTCGCCGAGGCCGCGTGCGATCAGGCGGGCGACGATATCGGTGCTGCCCCCGGGGGCGAATGGCACGATGATGCGCACGGGCTTCGACGGAAAGGCCTGCGCGTGGGCCTGCTGTGCAGCGGCAGGGATTCCGACCGCGAGAGCCGCGGCCGCCAGCTCACGCCGCACAGGCGACCCCTTCCTGCTCGCAGGTATTGGCGACGTCGCTGACCGTCACGCGGCGCATCTCCCGCACCCACCGTAGGTCATCGTAGTGCGTGCCGCGATGCATCGTGCAACGGTTGTCCCACATCACCAGCTCGTGCGGACGCCAGCGATGGGTGTAGACGAACTGACGCTGCGTCACGTGTGCGATCAGCTCGTCGATCAGCGCCCGCCCCTCGGCATCCGGCATGCCAAAGATGCGTCCGGCATGCGAAGCGACGAACAGCGACTTGCGCCCGGACTCCGGCAGCGTGCGCACGACAACCTGCGGAACAGGCGGCAGGCGCTTCATTTCGTCTTCGTTGAACTCGTGGAAGCCGCTCCGACGGCGCGAGTGCACGATCCAGTGCTCGGCCACGAGTCCCTGGAGCCTGGCCTTCATGGACTGGGGCAGCGCGTCGTATGCCGCACGCTGGTCGGCGAACTCGGTGTGGCCGCCAATGGGTACCACGGTGCTCGCGTAGAGCAGCGAACACAGGCTCGGCAGGCGCTTGAACGAGCTGTCGGTATGCCACAGCCGGTTGCCCGCCTTGTACATGCGCTGGCGGCTCGTCTCGCCCCAGATGCGCCCTTCCGCAGACAGGTTGGATATGTCGGCAAACTCGCCGCTCAACCGTGGCGGCGTGGCCTTCGGATCGAGCGTGCGGTCTTTTTCCACCGCGCCCCAGCGCGCGGAGAACGCGAGGTGCTGTTCAGGCGTCAGGTCCTGGTTGGCGAAGACCAGCACGGAATAGGACGTGAAGGCCTGCCTCAGCTGGTCGAAGTCGGCGGCCGACAGCGGCTGGGCGAGGTCGATGTCGCCGACTTCGGCAACGAAGCCCGGCGTGACGGACGCTATCGTGATCGGCATGGACTTCTCCCTGGCGCGGGCTGCCTGGTCGAGGCCGCCGCACAGGCGGGAAACCTACACCCGGAGCGAGGCGATCTGCAAGCAGCCTGACGCTGCTGCTAGGCGTCCGACCCAGGGCGATCGTTCGGGCGACAACCCGCAGGGCGGGGCAGGGATTTGTCCAATCAATAGCCGTCAGAAAAGTGCAGTAATCGTTGCTAAAGTATCCCTATATACTTCCAAAGAGGATTCACAGTATTTACAATATGGCTCATGAGAGATGACAAAAACGCTATTCGAGCGAGGGCGCTTGCGCTGATCGAGACCGACGGCCACCGGGTCGGTGCTCGTCTGGCACAGGCGGCCGGGGTGTCGAGACAGGTAGCCAATGGCTACCTGCAGGCGATGGTGCGCGACGGTCTGGTGAGTGCCGAGGGCACGACCCGGGCGCGGGTGTACGCGCTGCGCGCGCTGGAGCAGGCCAGCAGAAACTACCCGCGCGAAGGGCTGCAGGAAGACGTGGTTTGGCGCGAGCTCGTGGCGCCAGTGGTAGCAGCCTGCCCGGACAACGTGCGCAACATCTGGCACTACGCGGCTACCGAGATGATCAACAACGCTATCGATCATTCCGGCGCGGCCGAGGTGACGGTGGA
>CAMDXD010000450.1 GCA_945877995.1 Bordetella parapertussis | reverse complement strand
GATGGGAACCCGCGCCCTGCGCGCTGGCGCGACATGCTGGTGCTGGTGCGCACCCGCGGCCGGCTCGACATCTACGAGCGTGCATTGCGCGATGCCGGCATCCCGTGCAGCAGCTCGCGCCTGGGCGGGCTGCTCGATACGCTCGAAGTCCTCGACATGGTCGCGCTGCTGCGCTTCCTGGTGGCGCCGCACGACGGGCTCGCGCTCGCGCACGTGCTGCGCTCGCCAGTGTTCTCGCTGGCGGATGCCGACCTCGTCGAGATCGTGTCGTTCGCTGCCGTGCCGGCGGCAGACGGCAGTGTGCAGCCGTGCGCGCCGCGCGACCTGTACCGCAGGCTGTGCGAGCGTGCGGCTGCACCGGGCGCGGGTGCCTGCATCCGGCGGGCGGCCGCGCTGCTCGGGCGCTGGTTCGGGCTTGCGGGTACCCGGCCGGTGCACGACCTGCTCGATGCAGTCTTCTTCGAGGGCGACGTTCTGGCGCGCTACCGTGCAGCCGTGCCGGGTAGCGCCGCCGCATCGGTCGAGGCCAACCTCCATGCGTTGATCGAGCATGCGCTGTCGGCGGACGCCGGCCGGTTCCCGACGCTGGCGCGTTTCGTCGACGAGTTGGGCGACCTCGCGGAACTGCCTGCCCAGGAAGCGCTCGACGAACCGGCGGCCGGCAACGCTGGCGAGGCGGTTCGCTTCATGACCATCCATGGCGCCAAGGGGCTGGAGGCACCGATCGTCTGGCTGCTCGACACCGCATCGAAGAGCCCGCCGCATCGCGGCTACCAGTCACTGGTCGAATGGCCGGCTGACGAACCGTCGCCGGTGCACTTCTCGTTCTGGACGCGCGAGGCAGCGCTGTGCGCCGTGCAGCGCGACGTGTTCGAACGGACGAAGGCGCGCGCCGCACGCGAGGAAATGAACCTGCTCTATGTCGCGGTGACGCGGGCGAAGCAGGTGCTGGTGGTCAGCGGCCATCATCGCAGCGGCGCGGACCATGCCTGGTATCCGCGGCTGCGCCAGGCGGTGCTCCGGCTGCGCGGCGACTCGGAGGATCCGGGTGGCGCACTCGGGTTCGGACCGGGCTTGCCAGTGGCCGCGCCGGTGCCGTCCGGCTTGGCTGGTGGTCCCCTGGCAGCGGTCGAGGCCCGGCGCCTGCAGGCCGGGTCGTGGCCCGCGCTCGACCCGGCCGGCGCCCCTGCGCCGGACCCGCGCATGAACATGCCGCTGGATATCTGCGTGCCGGCGGCGGCGTCGCCGGCCGTGCTCAGCCGGGCAGGGGTTCGCTACGGAGAACGGTTCCATGCGCTGATGGAACACCTGACGGAGTCGGCTCCTTTGTGCGAGCCGATGCTCGAGGGGTCGATGGCCGCACGCCTCGCGCGCCTGGATGCGCCGATGCGCGAGCGGCTGCGCGAATGCCTGGGCGCAGGTGCGTCCGAATTCGACGCGTTGTGGCAGCAGGCACTGCGCTTGCTGGCCAGCCCATCGCTCGCACGCTTCTTCGATCCCGCGCTCTACCTGCGGGCGCTCAACGAAGTGCCCTATCTCGACGCGACGGGTGCATTTCGCAGGGTGGACCGGCTGGTCGAGTTCGACGACGCGGTCTGGGTGATCGACTACAAGACCGGCGATCCGTCGGCGATGGCGCCATGGCTCGATGGGTACCTGGCGCAGGTCGGGGCGTATGCGGCTGCGATGGCGGCGCTGCACCCTGGCAAGGCCGTGTCCGCCGCGCTGATGCTGGGCGACGGCTCGCTGGTGCGCTGGACGCCTCCCGTATAATCCGGGGTCACCGACGGATCCGACCATGCCCGGAACAGATGCTGCCGCCGCGCCCGCTGCCGTCCCCGCTGCGCCGCGCCTGCTGAACGTGCTGGGCTGCGGCAAGGCGGGCCGTACCATCGCGCGCCTGCTCTGCGACCGCGGATTGTGCACGCTCGGCGATATCGCGAACCGCAGCCTCGCGAGCGCCGCGTCGGCTGCGGCATTCATTGGCGCCGGCACGCCGAAGGCCGGCGTCGGCTGCATGGAGCCCGCAAGCCTGTGGCTGGTCGCGACCAGCGACGATGCGATCGCGCCGGCGGCACTGGCGCTGGCCGCCAGCGGGCGCCTGCGCCACGGGGATGTCGTGTTCCACCTGAGCGGTACGACCGCATCGGCCGCGCTCGCGCCCTGCGTAGAGGCCGGGGCTGCGATCGCCAGCGTCCATCCAGTGAAGAACTTCAGCGACCCGCAGGCCAGCGTGCGCACCTTCGACGGCACCTGGTGCGGTTGCGAGGGTGACCCCGCCGCGCTGGCATGGCTACAGCCGGCGTTCGAATGCCTTGGCGCCCGGCGGTTCGCGATCGATGCGCGCTACAAGGCGCTCTACCACGGCGGCGGGGCGTTCGCCTGCAACTTCATCCCGGTGCTGATGGAACTGGCGATGCGCTGCGAGGAGCGCGCTGGCATCCCGCGCGCGGTCGCGCTCGACATGTTCGAGCCGATCGCCCGCGAGACGCTGGATGCCGTGTTCCGCCAGGGCATCGCGTCGGCCCTTGCCGGGCCGGTGTCGCGGGGCGATGCCGGAACCGTGGCACGCCATCTCGCCGCGATGGGCGAATGGGATCCGCGGGTCGCGCGGGTGTATGCGCACCTGGGCGATATCGCGGTCGACATCGTGCGGTCGCTCGGCCGCGTGGACGACGACCGTCTCGAAGCCACGCGCGCGGCGATGCGCTCGGTGGCCGGATTTTCCCCTTCTACGGACACGCCATCATGAGCGAGATCCATGCCGGCGCCGCCGCGGCGCAGGCGCCCGGCGAGGCCATCCGTGCGCGGGTGCTGCAGGCGATCGCGGACAACCGGACGCCGGGTCTGCATTTCGTCGGCCATTTCATGGGCACTGCCTGGGACGCGGTGACACCCGTGCATGCCCGCCTGTCCATCGAGACCGCGCCGCACTCTGCCGATGCCAGCGGCGAGGCCAACCTCGTGATGGTCACCACGCTGGTCGACATGGCGCTTGCGAACGCGATCCGCGCCTGCCTGTCGATGGAGGCAGGCATGCGGCTGGGTACCGTCAGCCTGCACATCGCATTCACCGGCATACCGCTGGCCGGCCGGCTGGAAGCGGTCGCGCAGTGCGAAGGCTGGGTCGAAGGCGCGCTGACGCGGCAGGGCATTGCGCACTGCCGCCTGACCGCCGGCGGGCGCGTCGCCTGCATCGCTTCTGGGACCTTCATGGAACTGCCGCCGCCGGTCGGCGTCACGCTGGCGCCGCTGCCCTGGCAGCCGGGAGGGATGCCGCCGGGTGGCCCGATCACCACGCGCGACCTAGACGCCCGTGAGCGCGGTATCTGGAACCGGGTGGACGAGGCGCTCGGGCGTGCCGATGGCCGCACCTCGTTCGTCGAACACCTGTTCGCGCAGTTCCCGGTGCCGGATGGTGCGGGTCGCGCGCACTGCCGGATGCCGATGGGGCTGCATGCCGGCAACCGCGTCGGCCATGCGCAGGGCGGCGTCACTTTTGCGCTGGCCGCGCGCACGGCCTGCGCCGCGGCTCCGGCGGGACAC
>CAMDXD010000449.1 GCA_945877995.1 Bordetella parapertussis | reverse complement strand
GGGAGCTCTCGGACTCAGGGCCGCGGCAGGCCCGTGATGCGGATGCCCGAACCGGGGACCTTGTAGCGCTTGTTGATCGCGATCAGCACCGAGGTCAGCGCCTCGCTGGCCGCGGAATTCGCGAGCACTCCGGCATGCCAGGCGGCGATGCCGGCGTCGCGTGCGAGCCCGACGACCAGCTCGCGCGCATCCGCGTCGTCGCCGCAGACCAGCACGTCACAGTCGATCGGGTGTGAGGGGTCTTTCAGGTGCACTGCCGACACGTTCTGGAACGCCGACACGACCTTCACGCCCGCGCCCAGATCCACCTGCAGCTGCTGTACCGCCGAGCCGGCGCCCGGAAGCTGCACGCGGTCCACCTTCGGCGGCACCAGGGGCACCGTCACGTCGACCAGCACCTTCCCTTCGAGCGCTTCGCGTACCGACATCGCGGTCTCGCGCTGCGCGGCATAGGGCACGGCGAGCACCACCACCTGCGCCGCCCGTGCGGCGGACAGGTTGTCGCTACCCTTTACCGTCGCGCGGCCACCGAGCAGCGTGTCCAGTTCAGCGGCGGCGGCCGCTGCCTTCGCTGGGTCGCGCGAGCCGATCGTCACGTGGTGTCCGGCATGCGCCCAGCGGAACGCGAGGCCAGAGCCCTCCTTGCCGGAGCCACCGAGCACGGCGATCGACAGGGGGGAGAAGGAGGGGGAGGCAGTATCGTTCATGTGTCAGTGGTCGTCGCTGTGGGAGTTTCGGCCGGGCCGCGGGAGGCCGCGATTGTCGCCGATGGCGCATATGCATGGGCGGGAGGGTGCTGCGCCCGCAATGCCTGGCTGCGCCTGCGCAATGGTGTCTGCACGACCGGCAGCAGCGGCTGCGCCGCCCACGCCGTGGATACGCGCTCGGCCGGTACCCCGCCATAGGTGGTCGTGCGCTGTACCGGCGCGCGCCCGGCAAGGCGGACGAGTGCTTCCATCTGCGGTGGCGCCAGTTCCTGGCCATGCTGGTTGCCGGCGGCGAACGAGATGCTCTCGTTCATGAGCGTGCCGCCGAGGTCGTTCACGCCGGCGCCGAGCACGGCGCGCACGCCCTCGGGGCCGAGCTTCACCCAGGAGCACTGGATGTTGCCGATGGCAGGGGCGAGTGCCAGCCGGGCGACCGCATGCATCAGCAGCGCCTCGCGCCAGGTCGGCCCCGGCCGTGCGTGTCCCTTGAGGTACACCGGCGCCTCCATGTGGATGAACGGCAGCGGCACGAACTCGGTGAAACCGCCGGTGCGCTCCTGCAGCGCGCGGATGCGCAGCAGGTGGCGCGCCCAGTGTTCGCTGCGCTCGAGGTGGCCGAACATGATCGTCGCAGTGGAACGCAGACCGACCCGGTGCGCCGCGGCCATCACGTCGAGCCATTGCCCGGTGCGCAGCTTGTCGGGGCAGAGCACCTCGCGTACCTCGTCGTCGAGGATCTCGGCGGCGGTACCGGGGAGGGTGCCCAGGCCGGCATCGCGCAGGCGCCCGAGGAAGGCCTCGAGCGACAGGCCGAGCGTGGCTGCGCCGTGGCTGACTTCGAGCGGCGAGAAAGCATGCACATGGATGCCGGGGGCGGCCTCCTTTGCCACGCGCAGGATGTGCAGGTAGGTGTCCCCGGTGTAGTCGGGATGGATGCCGCCCTGCATGCAGACTTCGGTGGCGCCGCGCGCCCAGGCCTCGGACACCCGGCGTGCGATCTCGCCGTCGTCCAGGTCGTAGGCTGGCCCGCGCAGCTGCGCGCTGTGCCGCCCCTTCGAGAATGCGCAGAAGCGGCAGCCGTAGTGGCAGACATTGGTGTAGTTGATGTTGCGGTTCACCACGTAGCTCACTGCGTCGCCGTTGCGCGCGCGGCGCAGTTCGTCGGCGGCGGCTGCGACCTCGGCCACCTCGCCACCGCGTGCCGCGAACAGTCGAACCAACTGCGCCTCGTGCAGCAGGTCGCCGCGCCGCGCCGCGGCCAGCGCATCGGCAATGCCGCGATCGACGATCGCCGGCCGCGACGAGGCGTGCGCCGCAGTGCCTTCGGATTCGATCGAGGGCACCGGGCCGGTGCGCCCCGCAGACCAGTCGTCGCTGCGGGCGAGGCCCTCGGTGTCCATCCGGTGCAGCAGGGCTGGTCGTACCTGCTCGTCGAACCATCGTGCCGGCTGCATGCACCACGCAGGGTAGGTGGCGAGCCGTTCGACCAGCCGGAAGCCGGCGTCAGCGGTGGCTTCGCGCAGCGCCGCGACGGCTGGCCAGGGTGCCTCGGGGTTCACATGGTCAGGCGTGACCGGCGACACGCCACCCCAGTCGTTGATGCCGGCATCGATCAGCGTGCGCGCGTCGCCCGGGCTCAGGTTGGGTGGCGCCTGGATGTTCATCGCCGGACCGAAAACCAGACGCGCCAGCGCGATCGTCCAGGCGAGCTCGCCCAGTTCGGCGTCCGGTGCGTCGGCCATCGCGGTGCGCGGCTTGGCGCGGAAGTTCTGCACGATCACTTCCTGCAGGTGGCCGTGCTCCAGGTGCAGGGCGCGCAGCGCGAGCAGTGCGTCAAGCCGCTCTTCACGCGTCTCGCCGATGCCGATCAGGATGCCGCTGGTGAACGGCACCTGCAGTTCGCCGGCGGCGGCGATGGTCGCCAGCCGCGCTGCGGGCGTCTTGTCGGGGGAGCCGAAGTGCGGGCCGCCGCGCTCGCACAGCCGGTCGGCGGCCGATTCGAGCATCAGTCCCTGCGACACGCTGACCCGGCGCAGCTTCGCGATGTCCGCAGGCGACATCACGCCCGGATTGGCATGTGGCAGCAGGCCGGTCTCGTCGAGCACCCGTTTGCACATCGCTGCAAGATAGTCGATGGTCGTCGCGTGGCCTGCACGGTCGAGGAAGGCCCTGGCCTCCGGCCAGCGAAGCTCCGGCTTGTCGCCGAGCGTGAACAGCGCCTCGTCGCAGCCAGCGTCGCGCCCGGCGCGCGCGATCGCCAGCACTTCCCCCTCGGACAGGAACGGCGCCGGCAGTGCATGCGGCGTCGTGGCGAACGTGCAGTAGTGGCAGACGTCCCGGCAAAGCCGGGTCAGCGGGATGAAGACCTTGCGCGAATAAGTGATGCGCCGGCCGTGGCCGGCGTCGCGCAGCGCACGTGCACGCTCGAGCATCTCGGCGGTGGCTGCGGCCGCGCGTGCCAGTCCGGCACCCGCGCCGGACTCGGCGACCAGGCGGGTCAGCAGGCGGATCGGGTTTTCGGTGGTGGACAAGGCTTGCTGCCTCTGCGGGGTCTGCGTCTATCGTACCCCGAATCGACCGTGCCGACGCCGGCCATGCGGGCTGGCGAACGCGCATCTGTGATCACACCCCGGGCGGGATTGCCCTGGTGCGGCATTGCGACTGCCGCGAACTGTTGCTACGATGACCTTTGTTGCCTGTTCACCGAACGTCCCGAACCGGAGGCTCCTGATGACCCGCGAGACCGCAGCGACTGCCACCGGGAAAGAAGGCGCCAGCGAGCACCCGACACTGCAGCGATTGCGCGCAGCGATGAAGAAGGCGGGCCTGTCTGCACTGGTCGCGC
>CAMDXD010000448.1 GCA_945877995.1 Bordetella parapertussis | reverse complement strand
TCCCCTGCGCGCACAAGCGCTCCGGCCCCTGCGGACGGCGTACTCGGGGCACACCCTCGACGCCTGCTGCACTTCGGGTGCCTGGGCGCCGCGGCGATGCTTGCGGCCGCGTCGGGCAGCGCGCTCGCGCAGGCGTTCCCGTCCAAGCCGGTGCGCTGGGTCGTGCCCTATGCCCCCGGCGGCAACACCGACATGATCGCGCGCGTGATCGGCGCGCGCATGAGCGAGTCCCTCGGCCAGCAGGTGATCGTCGAGAACCGCGCCGGCGCGGCCACGCTGATCGGCTCCGAGCATGTCGCGCGCTCGGCGCCGGACGGGTACACGCTGCTGCTCGCCACCAGCACCACGCTGGCGATCAATCCGCACCTGTACCGGAAGCTGCCGTATGACTCGGTCGCCGACTTTGCGCCGATCATGCTGATCGCCCGGGTGCCGATGGTGCTCGCGGTGCATCCGTCGCTGCCGGTGAAGTCGGTCAAGGACCTGGTCGCGCTGGCCCGGGCGCGCCCCGGGCAGATCGCGAGCGGCCACACCGGCATCGGCAGCCCGAACTACATGGCCGCCGAACTGTTCAAGAGCGCGGCCGGCGTGTCGCTGGTCGATGTCCCGTACAAGGGCAGCGGGCCAGCGGTGCCCGAACTGATCGGCGGCCAGATCCAGATGATGTTCGACAACACCATCCTGGCGCACGTGCGCGCGGGCCGGTTGCGCGCGCTCGGCCACACCGGTGAGAAGCGGATGTCGGTCGCCCCCGACGTGCCGACGATGGTCGAGGCCGGCTTGCCGCAGGTGGTGTTCTATTCATGGCAGGGCGTGGTCGCGCCGGCGAAGACACCCCCCGACGTGGTGGCGCGGCTGCACGCCGAGGTGGTGCGGGCGCTGCAGGTACCCGAGGTGCAGTCGCGCATCACCGCGGAAGGCGCCGAGATCCTCGCGGTCGGCCCGGCCGAGTTCGGTGGCTACATCCGTAGCGAGATCGTGCGCTTTGGCAAGGTGATCCGCGATGCCGGCGTCAAGCCGGAGTGAGGCTGGCCGAGTGGGGGACGAGGCAGGCATGAGATTCGCTGCCGCGCTGGCCGCAGTCCTGCTGACCTGCTGCCCGGCGCTGCTGCAGGCGCAGTCCTACCCGTCGCGCCCGGTGCGCTGGATCGTTCCCTATGCGCCAGGCGGCAACACCGACATGATCGCGCGCGTCGTCGGGGCACGGCTCTCCGATGGCATCGGGCAGCCGGTGCTGGTCGAGAACCGACCTGGCGCCGCGACCCTGCTCGGGTCCGAGTTCGTCGCCAGGTCCGCCCCGGATGGCTACACCATCCTGCTGGCCACCAGCACGACGCTGGCGATCAATCCGCACCTGTACCGAAAGCTGCCTTACGACCCGGTGCGAGACTTCGCGCCGCTCGCGCTGATCGCGCGCACGCCGATGGTGCTGGTGGTGCATCCCGCGCTGCCTGTGAAATCGATCCGCGACCTGGTGGCGCTGGCGCGCAGCCAGCCCGGGCAACTGGCCTACGGCTCGGCCGGCACCGGCAGCCCGTCTTTCATGTCGATGGAGATGCTGAAGACCGCGACGAAGATCGCCCTGATCGAGGTGCCGTACAAGGGCAGCGGCCCGGCCGACATCGATCTGCTCGGCGGGCAGATCTCGATGATGTTCCAGAACACCGCGCTCAATTACGTGAAGGCCGGACGCCTGCGTGCCCTCGCGCATACCGGCGAGAAGCGCATGGCGGTCGCGCCGGAGATTCCCACGCTGGTCGAGCTCGGCTTCGGCAGCCTTGTTTTCTATTCCTGGCAGGGCGTGGTGGCGCCGGCACGCACGCCGGCCGACGTCGTCGCACGGCTGAACACCGAGATCAATCGTGCCGCCCGCCTGCCCGAGGTCGTGTCGCGCGTGACCGCCGACGGTGCCGAGATGCTGGGTGGGCCGGCCGCCGCCTTTGGCGAATACATCAAGGCCGAGATCACCCGCTTCGGGCAGGTGATCCGGGAAGCGGGCGTGAAGCCCGAATAACCGGCGGCACTGCAGCGCGGGTGCCCGTGGGCAGCCCGCAGGGCTGCAGCCGCGTTCGTACCGGAGGCAGCATGCAGCAGGCAATCGACGTCCACTCCCACATGCTGTGCGAGGAATGGATGACCCTGTTCCGCGCGCACAGCGGCTCGCGTTTCACCATCCGGCAGGTCACCGGCGGCAAGGAGGTGATCCACTACGACGGCATCGCGTTCATGACGCCGGAAGACCGCATGTTCGACTACGGCCAGCGCATCGAGGCGATGGACCAGGCCGGGGTGGGCATGGCGGTGCTGTCCCTGACCGGCCCCAACGTGTACTGGGGAGACGAGGACGCGAGTTCGCGCGCCGCGCGGGCGATCAATGCCAGTTTTGCGCAGGCGCAGTCCGAGCATCCGTCGCGCCTGCGCTGGATCGCGTCGCTGCCGTTCCAGCATCCGTCGCGCGCGATCGAGGAACTCGCCCGCTCGATCGATGCCGGGGCGCGCGGCGTGATGGTGCTCGGGAACATCGGTGGCGAGTCGCTCACCGCCGAGCGTTTCGCGCCGGTCTGGGCCGAGATCGACCGCCGCGGCCTGCCGGTGTTCCTGCATCCGACCGTGCCCTGCGGCTGCGCCGAGATGGACATGGCGATGTACCAGCTGTCGGCGTCCGTTGGCTTCACCTTCGACTCGACGCTGGCGGTCACCCGGATGATCTTCGACGGATTCTTCGACCGCTTCCCGAACCTGAAGCTGGTCGTCGCTCATGGCGGCGGCACGCTGCCGTTCCTGGCGCCGAGGCTGGATCGCTGCCATGAGGTGATCGCGTCCGCGCGCACGCGCATCGCGGAGCGTCCCAGCACCTACCTGAAACGCATCTATGCAGATTCGGTACTCTATTCGCACGAGGCGCTGCGCGATACGGTCGAGGTGTTCGGCGAGGACCATGTGCTGTTCGGCAGCGACTATCCGCATAACATCAGCGACATGGTGGGTATCCTGGCGCGCGTCGACGCATTGCCGGCGATGCTGCGCGACAAGATCCGCGGCGGCAACGCACAGCGGGTATTCGGAATCTGAAGAGGGCTGGTAACGATGCAACAGATGAAATCGGAAGTGCGCGACGGCATGCAGGTCGAATGGAACGTGCCGATCACGATGGACGACGGCGTGGTGCTGCGTGCGGATGTGTTCCGCCCGCTTGGCGACGGCCGTTACCCGGTCGTGCTGAGCAGCGGTCCCTATGCGAAGGGACTCGAGTTCAAGGAAGGCTATCCGGCGAACTGGGGGCGGCTGGTGAAGTCGGCGCCCGAGGTGCTGGAGGGGTCGAGCAACAAGTACCAGACCTGGGAACTGGTCGACCCGGAGAAGTGGGTGCCCGAAGGCTATGCCTGCGTGCGTGTCGACTCGCGCGGGGCCGGCTGTTCGCCAGGCGTGATCGATTGCTGGTCGGCACGCGAAGCGGTCGACTTCGCCGCCTGCATCGAGTGGGCTGGCGAGCAGGGCTGGAGCAACGGCAAGGTCGGGCTGAACGGCATCTCGTACTACGCGATGAACCAGTGG
>CAMDXD010000447.1 GCA_945877995.1 Bordetella parapertussis | reverse complement strand
GAGGAGGCGGAAGTGCTGGTGCGGCTGGCTGACGGCGAGGCGATCGGCACACTGCTGGTGCCCGATACCGCCCCGATGGCTGCGCGCAAGCAATGGCTGGCCGACCAGTTGCAGGTACGCGGGCAGGTCACCGTCGATGCCGGTGCGGTGCGCGCACTGGTGGTCGAAGGCAAGAGCCTGTTGTCCATCGGCGCCACCGCGGTCAGCGGCGATTTCGACCGAGGCGAACTCGTACGCTGCATCGGCCCGGACGGCACTGAAGTCGCGCGCGGGCTCGCCAACTATCCGTCTTCAGAGGTCGCGCGCATCCTCGGCGTGCGTTCCGGCGACATCGAGGCACGGCTCGGCTACGTGGTCGAGCCCGAACTGATCCATCGCGACAATCTCGTGGTGACGGTACGGCCGTAGACAAACGCCAGTACCGGCCGCGACCGCGCGCAGGGCCGGCCTAATCCCGCACGGCGCGCGGGTGGATACCCGCCTTCAGCGCCGAGCGCAGTTCCTGCAGCGAGTCCACCGGCAGCCTGGCGGGGCAGAATATGTCCTTGTGCAGGACCTCGCGCATGCCGGTCGGGTCCTGGCGATCGATCGGATTCCAGCGCGGCGAGCGCGCCGGTACCCATCGGCCATCGATGCTGCCGGTCGCCAGGATGATGCGCTCCCGGGATGCGCAGCGCATGCCTTCGAAGGTGACCGACCGCGCGCCGTTGGCGCTGCGTGCCACGAACGTGTAGCGGACTTCCCCCCCCGCAACGAGTTCGAGCGAACGCTGGTCGACCCAGAAACGGAAGTCTGCGCGAACCCCCTGTCGCAGCAGGATCAGGTCCTGCTCTTCAGGCCAGGCCGGCAGCGCGATCGCAAGATCCCCGCCATTGTCGCCCGCGCCCGGCAGCAGCATCTGTGGCCTGCCGTCGGCGAGTGCCTGCTTCACGTCGCCGGCGCCTGGCGGGACCGCGGAGACCACGCCGGGCCCGGCGGTGCGACACCCCGTCGCCAGAAGGACGGCGGCCATCATCACGGCAGGGAGGATGCCGACACGCAGGCGCGAGGAAGAACGGACAAGCCGGACGGGGACTGGCGGATCGATGCGCATCTGGAGTCTTCGACAGGGCGTGGCCCCCGATTGTAGGCCGCAGTGTGGCGCAGCGCGCCGACAGGGTACGCCCCCCCTGAAGCCCGATGCGGCGCGCGCAGGTCCCGCACGCCTTCAGGCTGCCCGGGGCTGGTCCTCCCCGGCCTCAGCTGCGGCGATCGGATGCTGGGTATCGATCTCGGCGGGGTTCAGCCCCGCATCCGGACGCAGGCCCGCCGGCCGCGTGCCCGTACGCGGAAGGTATCGCGCGAGTTCCGCCAGTGCGTTGTGGTACACCTCGCGCTTGAATTCGACGACCGATTCGACCGGGATCCAGTAGTCGCTCCATCGCCATGCGTCGAATTCAGGACGTTCATTGGCGCGCAGGCGCACGTCGCAGTCGCGCCCGGTCAGCCGCAACAGGAACCAGATCTGTTTCTGGCCACGGTAGAGGCCGCGCGAATCACGCCGGGTCCATTGCTCGGGCACGTCGTAGCGCAGCCACTCGCGGGTGCGGCCGAGGATGCGCACATGGCACGACTGCAGGCCGACCTCTTCCTCGAGTTCGCGGAACATGGCCTGTTCCGGCGTCTCGCCGCGCTTCATGCCGCCCTGCGGGAACTGCCAGGCATCCTCGCGCACGCGCTTGCCCCAGAACACCTGGTTGCGGGTGTTGCTCAGGATGATGCCCACATTCAGGCGATAGCCATCGCGATCGATCACCGCATGCCCCCGGGTCCGGCGTCACGTAAGAACTGTACGGACATGACGGAATTTTTTCACATTTTTTGCGTCATGGGTAGCTGCTGGTGCGGCAATGCACTATTCAGATCAGCAGGCGATTCTCGCTGTAGGGGTTGGCCTGGCGAAGGGCTTCGACGAAAGTGCCGAACTCCAGCGCGTGCAACGGTTCGAGCCGGCGGGCGCGGTCGCGCAGGTGCTGCCAGCGCCAGTCGCCGTCGGCCGTCGCGAACCCGAAGGCGATCATGTTGCCCGGCCGCGCGACCGGCAGCAGCAGCACCCGCCCGGAAAAAGCGTCGAGGAAACGGTCGCGGTAGACCGGGTACTCCGGCGCGTTGCTCCAGAAGTTCACCGCGCAGACGCCCTCGCGGCTGAGGGCCGCTGCGGCGGCAGCGAAGAAATCCGCAGTCGCACAGGAGGCCACCTGCCGGTGCTCGTCGTACACATCGACCAGCAGCAGGTCGACCGGACCGGCAGTGGCGCTGGCCAGACAGACCGCCGCGTTCCCGAGTGTCACGGCGAGCCGGTCATCGTCCGGCGGCAGTGCGAAATGTGCCCGTGCCATCCCGATCACGTCGGGATTCGCATCGACGGCCTCCAGTCTGCATCCCGGCAGGCGATGATGGATGTACTTGGCGAGGGAACCGCCGCCCAGCCCGAGCAGCAGCGCACGCTTCGGATCGGGACGAAACAGCAGGCTGCACAGCATGGCCCGGGTGTAGGCGAGTTCGAGGCGTACCGGGTCCGACAGGCGCATCGCGCTCTGGATGGTCTCGCTGCCGCCGAGGTACAGCAGGCGTACCCCCGCCTCGTCACGGTAGCGTACCGCGTCCATTGCTCCGGTTCTCCTTCCTGCCCAGTCACGCCACCAGCCCACTGCATCCCCCCGCTCGCTCGACGATCGCCGAAAGGATCGGCACGGCACGCCAACGGCACGACGGAACACCCGTAAAATCAGGGCGCTTGCACGGCCAGGACGACTTGCCGCCGCACCGTTCCACCTTCGACCACGGATTGCCACCCGACCCATGCGCACCTCAGGTTTCTATCTTGCCACGCTCAAGGAGGCCCCGAGCGAGGCCGAACTCGTCAGCCACAAACTGATGCTGCGCGCCGGGCTCATCAAGTCCCTCGCACGCGGGCTCTACACCTGGATGCCGCTCGGCCTGCGGGTGCTGCGCAAGGTAGAGCGGATCGTTCGCGAGGAGATGGATGCCGCCGGCGCGGTAGAGCTGCTGATGCCCGCCGTGCAGCCGGCGGAACTCTGGCAGGAATCCGGACGCTGGCAGAAATACGGTCCGGAACTGCTGCGCATCCGCGACCGGCACCAGCGCGACTACTGCTTCGGGCCCACGCACGAGGAAGTGATCTCCGACACGGTGCGCCGCGACATCAAGAGTTACCGGCAGCTGCCGGTCAACCTGTACCAGATACAGACCAAGTTCCGGGACGAGATCCGTCCGCGCTTCGGCGTGATGCGCGCGCGCGAGTTCCTGATGAAGGACGCCTACTCGTTCCACGCCGACGCGGCCTGCCTGCAGCGTACCTACGACGCGATGTACCAGGCCTACAGCCGGATCTTCGAGCGCCTCGGCCTGAAGTTCCGCTCGGTGGCGGCCGACACCGGACAGATCGGTGGCACCGGCTCCCACGAATTCCACGTCCTGGCCGATTCCGGCGAGGACGGCATCGCATACTGCCCGGGGTCGGCCTATGCGGCAAACGTCGAACTGGCCGAAGCGCTGGCAC
>CAMDXD010000446.1 GCA_945877995.1 Bordetella parapertussis | reverse complement strand
CAATGGCATCAGGCCCTCGATCTCCTCCCGCAGCGCCGCCTCGTCGACACGGGTGCTGCGCCCATCACGCACCACCACCTCGCCATCGACGACCACGCGGCGGATCGACCGTCCGCTGTCGGCATAGACCAGCTGCCGGATCGCGCTGTTGTATGGCAGGTAGGCCGGGTCGGACAGGTCCATCAGCACCAGGTCGGCGCGGTGGCCCGGCTTGATCGCGCCGATCGAGCCGGCCAGGCCGGCGCTGCGCGCGCCGCCGAGCGTCCCTGCTCGCAGCGCTTCGGCCGCGGTGACCCCGGTTCGCTCCGGCGTGCTCACCGCCGCCAGCAGGCAGAACAGCTTCATCACCTGCAGCAGGCTCTGCACGTCGCTGCAGCTGCAGTTGTCGCAGCCGAGCGCGATGTTCACCCCGCGCTCACGGTACTCGAGGATCGGCGCCACGCCGCTCTTCAGCTTCAGGTTGCTCAGCATGTTCAGCACCACGCTGGTGCCGGTGCTGGCGACCTTGTCCAGTTCGTCGGGCTCCAGCCAGATCGCATGGGCGAGGGATACGTGCGGGCCGAGCAGTCCGGTGTCCTCGAGCAGCCGTACGGCCGAGCCGCCGTGCGCCTGCAACCGCTCGTGCGCGAAGATGCGCTGGGTGCGGCTCTCGTACACATGAGTGTAGACCGGCAGCGAACGGCGGCGCGACAGATCGGCCACCGCCTCCAGCAGGCCCGGCGAGCAGCGCTGCGGTGCCGAGGGTGTGAGCGCCCAGCACACCATCCCGCCGCGATCGCCGATGCGTTCGATCGCCGCTTCCAGGAACGCCATCTGCGCTGCCGGTTCATCGCGTGCAGTGCCGATGATGCCGTGCAGCTCGGCCGGCGCGAGCGTGTCGATCCAGGGGATGGTGTCCAGCTGCGACTGGTCGCGCACCGTCATGCCAAGGATCACGCGGATACCGGCATCGGCGTAGGCGCCGATGATGGTGTCTAGCACTTCGTCGCCGAACGGCGCGGCGCTGTTCATGTCCTGCACGGTGGTGATGCCGTTGTGCAGGCACTCGAGCGCGCCGGCCAGCGTACGGGCACGGACCTCCGCCAGCGAACGTTTCGAGCCGAGCGGACCGGCCAGCACGCCCCAGTGCTCGAGCGAGAGATCCTCGAACATGCCCTTGGCCAGCACGTCGTGCGAGTGGTAGTGCGAATTGACCAGCCCGGGGATGGCCAGCATGCCCGATGCCTCTATCACCTCCGCGCCGGCGGGGGCGGCAAGGTGGCTGCCAACCGCGGAGATCGCGCCGCCCTCGCACAGGATGTCCTGGCTGGGCGGGTTGTCGAGGTCACCGTCCAGGTCCAGGACGCGGGCGCCGCGGATGAGCAGCGGTTTACGGGAAGGGGCCATGGCGGTACGTCCTGTGATCACGGGCGGGAATGGCCCTAATATGCCCGATCCCGACGATGAAGGAACAGCCATGACGCCGCCCGTCTCCCGCCCCATGATCGCCACCTTTGCAGCCCCCACGGTGCTTGCCGGTGTCGCGGTACTGATGTGTGCGACGCATGCCTACGCCCAGGCCCCCGCCTGGCCTGCCAAGCCCATCCGCCTGGTCGTCCCGTTCGCCGTCGGCGGCGGCGCCGACATCCTCGGCCGGCTGTTCGCGCAGAAGCTGTCCGAGCAGCTCGGACGCACCGTGGTCGTCGACACCCGTGCCGGGGCCGGTGGCAACGTCGGCGCCGAAATCACCGCCAGGGCACCGGCCGACGGCTACACCGTGATGTTCACCACCAACTCGATGGCAGTGAACGTGAGCCTCTATCCGAAGCTCAACTACGACGCGATCGCCGACCTGCGGCCGGTCGCACTGGTAGCCGCAGTGCCGCTGGTGCTGGTCGTGCACCCGCTGGTGCCTGCGCGATCGGTGAAGGAACTGGTCGCGCTGGCGAAGAAGCGATCTGGTGGATTGGACTTCGGCTCCAACGGTAGCGGCACCACCAGCCACCTGTCCGGCGTGCTGCTGGCCGACCTCACGAAGTCGTCGATCACCCATATTCCCTACAAGGGGGCCGGGGCGGTGATCACCGCCCTGCTCGGCGGTGAGGTCGACATGGGTTTCGTCGGTGCGGTCGGCGCGACGCCGCACCTGAAGGCCGGGCGGTTGCGGCCTCTGGCAGTGAGCACGGCGCAGCGCTCGTCGAACCTGCCCGACGTGCCGACTATGGCCTCGATGTTCCCGGGTTTCGAGACCGACGCCTGGTACGGCTTCTTCGTGCCGACCGGCACGCCGGCACCGGTGGTTTCCCGGCTGTACGAGGAGATCCGCAAGGCGCAGGTGGCCGCCGACGTGAAGGCCGCGATGGCACGCGACGGGGCCGACCCGCGCAACCTGGGCCCCGACGAATTCCCCGCTTTCTTCAGGCAGGAGGTCGAGAAGTACGCGAAGCTGGTGAAGCTCGCCGGCGCGAAGGCGGAGTGACCCCGCGCCGCGGCGAGCCGCGCGGATCAGTCCGCCACGATCGCCCGGTGCAGCACCTCGACGCCGCTGAAGAAGTCCTGCAGGTCCATCGCCTCGTGCGGATTGTGCGAGCCGCGGTCGTTGCGCACGAACACCATGCCGCAAGATACCCCGGCGTTGGCGAACACCGCTGCGTCATGGCCAGCGCCGCTGGGCATCGGTTCCATGTCGATCGACTCCGCCTCGCAGGCGCGTGACAGCCGGGCCACCCAGTCCGGATCCATCGTCGCCGGCGCCGTGTAGAGACGCCGGTCGAGCTGGAACTCGACGCCGCGCGAGCGGCCGATGCGTTCGCACTCTTCCATCATCAGGTTGTGGAAGCGCTCGAGCACGTCGTTGTCCTGGCTGCGCACCTCGAAACTGAACGCGACCTCGCCCGGGATCACCGACACCGCGTGGCTCTTTGGATCGGTGGACACCATGCCGCAGGTCATCACCATGTCCATGCCCATCTGCTGCAGCACGCGCCAGTGTTCGTCGAGCCGGGTCATCAGTTCGGCCACCGCCAGCACTGCGTCCTTGCGCAACCAGCGCGGCACCGCGCCGGAATGGCCGGTCTCGCCCTTGCACAGGATGCGGTTGTGCCGCACGTTGCCGCGGATACCGGTGACCGGCGCCACCGCCCACTTGCGCGCGACCATCGTCGGGCCCTGTTCGATGTGCAGCTCGAGGTAGGCCGCGACCTGCGCCGGATCGACCAGCCGCTCGCCGGCTTCGATGCGCGCAGTGTCGATGCCCAGCGCCTGCATGTCCTCGCGCATCGTGCGCCCGGTCTCGCGCTGCTTCAGGTCGAGGTCTACCGTGGTGAGCTGCCCGGTCAGCGCGAGCGAACCCATGTAGGCCTTGCCGTACCAGGCGCTCTCCTCGCCGCGCAGCGCGAGCACATGGATCGGCCGTGGCGGTACCTGCCCGCGGCGGCTGTAGTGCAGCAGTACCAGCAGGCCCGCGACCACCCCGGCCAGGCCGTCGAAGTTTCCGCCCTGCGGTACCGAGTCGAGATGCGATCCGATCAGCACCGGCGCGCCGGCAGGTTCGCCGGGCACGCGGATGATCCTGTTGTCGACCGCATCG
>CAMDXD010000445.1 GCA_945877995.1 Bordetella parapertussis | reverse complement strand
TGCGTGCTGCGATGGAAGTATTTCATCTTCCGCACCTTGGCCCAGGCGGAATAGATGCCTATCGTGACGATAGTCAACGCGAGGTTGACGATCCAGATGCGGAAGTATTCGCTGCCGCTGGCGGTGAACTCGACGGGATGTTCGCTATCGTTCATCTCTGGGCGCCTGACCTGAAGTATCGAGCCAGCCTACCAGAGCCAGGACGTTTATCGCACAGGAAGAATGCGTCGTCGCGCGGCCGGCTAAACTGCCGGGCCTGCCATCAGTCGTGCGTGCCGCTGGCCGCGGGCTCGATCTCGACCAGCGCGCCGAGGAATTCCTTCGGGTGGATGAAGGCGATCGGGTCGCCGTGCACGTTGCGTTGGGTCGATGGATCGCCCAGCACCTGCACGCCGTCAGCCTTGAGCGTGGCCGCGGTCGCACCGACATCTTCGGTGCCGAGCGAGAAGTGGTGGATGCCGCCGCGCGGATTTCGCGCCAGGAACGCGGCGATCGGCGAGGCGGGGCCGGTCGGCGCCATCAGCTCGATGCGGGCATTGGCCAACTCGATGTAGGTCATGCGCACCTGCTGCTGCGGGTTCTCCATGATTTCGCCGGCCGCCAGGCCGTAGCGGGCCTTCAGGGTGCCGATCGCCGCATCGAGGTCGGGCACGGCGATCGAGACATGGGCGAGGTGGGTGAACACAGCTCAGCCTCCCACCACGCGGTCGGCACGCAGGCGGGCGATCGCGGCATCGTCGAGGCCAAGCTCGCCGCGCAGCACCTCGTCGCCATGCTCGCCCAGACGGGGCGGCGCCTTGCGGTACGTGGCCGGCGTCTCGGACAATTTCACCGGGCAGCCGAGGGTGCGGAAGTCGCCGTAGGACTCGTGCGACATCGGCACTACCATGCCACGCGCCGCGGTCTGTTTGTCGGCGAGCGCCTGTGCGACCGTGTTGATGCGTGCGCAGGGAATGCCCGCGCCACGCATCGCGGCGATCCATGTGTCGGCCGGATGCTCGCGCGTGCGCAGGCCGATCGACGCATCGAGCCCTTCTCGATTGGCGATGCGCTCGGCGTTGGTCGCGAACTGCGGATCGCGTGCCCACGCCGACTCGCCGATCAGTTCGGCGAACTTGGCGAACTGCGCGTCGTTGCCCACTGCGACCGCGATCATCGCGTCGGCGGCCGGGTAGGTGGTGTAGGGCACGATGTTCGGATGGCCGTTGCCGAAGCGCCGCGCATCGCGACCGCTCGCGAGATGGTTCATCGCCACGTTGGCGAGCAGGAACAGCCCGGTCTCGTACAGCGAGGCCTCGACCTTCTGGCCCCGGCCAGTGCGCTGGCGTGCGGCCAGGGCTGCCAGCACGCCGTTGGTGGTGATCAGGCCGGTGGCGATGTCGACGATCGCCACGCCGTACTTCATCGGTTCGCCGTCGACGTCGCCGCAGATGCTCATCAGGCCGGACTCGGCCTGGGCGATGAAGTCGTAGCCGGGCAGCGCCGACTTCGGGCCGGTCGTGCCGTACCCGGTGACGCTGGCGCGGATCGCACGCGGTGCATGTGCTTCGTACCACGCATCGTCGAAGCCCCAGCGGGCGAGCGTGCCCTTCTTGTAGTTGTCGACCACCACGTCGGCCTTCTCGATCAGCCGGCCGAGCAGTTCTCGCCCGGCCGGCTGCCCGAGGTCCAGGGTGATCGATCGCTTGTTGCGGTTCGCGCCGAGGTAATACGCAGCCTCGGCATCGCCCGGCGCAGCGCCGGGCTTCGAGACCCAGGGCGGGCCCCAGGTGCGGGTATCGTCCCCCGCGCCCGGAGGCTCCACCTTGATCACGTCCGCGCCGAGGTCGCCCAGCATCTGGGCGCACAACGGCCCGGCCAGCACCCGGGTCAGGTCGAGGACCCGGATGCCGTCGAGCGCGCCCGCCGGCCCGCCGTTCTCGTTACTCGAGACAGAAGACTCGCTCATCGTGCAGACCTTACTTGTGCAACTTGCGCATCTCGGGCGGCTCGTTCAGGTTCCGCTCGAACCCGTCGACGTAGCTCGCCAGTTCCCGCTTCGCCTGCATCCGGAACTGCTGGAAGTTTGGCTTGCGGCCGGCCAGGAATGCATCCATGCCTTCGTTCGCCTCGGGCGAACCCCAGACATGCGCCAGCAGTTCCATGCCCTGCTGCCACGACGAGTACAGGTTGTCCGATTCGAAGTTGAGCGATTTCTTGGTCATGCGCAGGGTGAGCGCGCTGTGGCCCTTCATGGTCTCGCACCACTTCAACGTCTCGGCCAGCAGGTCTTTCTGCGGCACGCACTTGTTGATCAGGCCGACCTCGACGGCTTCCTTCGCCGGGAACCGGCGTGCGCAGAAGATCATCTCGCGCGCCAGGCGCTCGCCGATGATGCGCGGCAGGTACTGAGTGGCACCAACCGTCGGGCAGGCGCCGACCTTGGCACCGGTCTGGCCGAGCACCGCGTTCTCGGAGGCGATCACCAGGTCGCACCACAGCGCGAGCTCGTGGCCGCCGCCCATGCACCAGCCGTTGACCATGGCGATCACCGGGATCGGCAGGCCGCGGATGGTCATCGCCAGGCCGAGCATGCGGTCGTTCCACATGTAGGCGTTGGTGAAGTTCAGGCGCTTCATCGCGTAGAAGTCGCCGCCGGCCGAGAACGACTTGTCACCGGTACCGGTGATGACGGCGCAGACGATCGAGGGATCTTCGCGCGTTGCCTTGAGCGCATCAATCATCTCGTCGAGCGACTGCTCGCGGAAGGCGTTCAGCACGCGCGGACGGTTGATGGTGATCCAGGCGACCTGGTCCTTCACTTCGAACAGGATGTCTTTGTACTTGCGCGCCCGTGCGGTCGCGATGGTCGGTTTCGCCTTGCCCGATTTCTTTGCCTTGGTGGCCTTGGTGGCCTTGGTGCCGCTCGTTGCCATTGCTTCCGTCTCCCCTGTGATGGGTGGTTGAGCCAGGTTGGCCCGCGTCGGGTGGCTGCGACCCCACCGGGCGTTTTTGTCCGGACAAATGTTACCATCGGCCGCGCGTGAGTGAAGCGCCTTCAGCGGAGCAACACAGTCGTGGAATCCCCAGTCGACGGCGAACGATCGAAGCGGGCCACCGGAGCCGCCCAGGCGCGCGGCCGTGTTGCGGCACCTCTGTACCAGGTGATCACCCAGCGACTGATCGAGGAGATCCGTTCCGGAGCGTTGCCGGTGGGTGGCCTGCTGCCCCCCGAGGTCGAGCTCTGCAAGCGCTTCGAAGCCAGCCGCTACACGGTGCGCGAGGCGCTGCGCACGATCACAGAGCGCGGCCTGCTGGTACGTCGTCCGGGCGCCGGGTCGGTGGTGGTTGCCTCGGAGACGCCGACCGCCTTCACGCTCTGCGTGAAGAACGTCGAGGAGCTGATGAACTATCCGCCGGATACGTTCCGCGAGAACGTGAGCAGCCGGTTGGTGGTCGCGGACAAGGCGCTCGCGCAGCTGCTCGCCTGCGAGGTGGGCACCCGCTGGTTCCGGATCAGCGCGATCCGGCGTACGAATTCCAGCCCCGAACCGCTGGGCTGGACCGACATCTACCTGCTGCCGCGCTACAGCAAGG
>CAMDXD010000444.1 GCA_945877995.1 Bordetella parapertussis | reverse complement strand
CAGCCAGCGCCGGCGACACCGATGCCACAGCGTCCGCTCGCACCCGGCTTTCCGACAGCGATGCCAGCTGCAGCCACGGCCGACAGGCTACCCTGAGTGCCGCATGGCCCGGCACCTGTCGAGGTTGGTCGTGGCTGCATTGACCCTGGCGGCCGCCGCTCATACGGCCATCGCGGCCGAGAAGGCGGGCTTCGCCGGCTCTGCATCGCCGGCCACCTGCTGGGAGCAGGCGGCCATGCGCCATCAGGTGAACCCGCACCTGCTGGCGGCCATCGCCGAGGTCGAGAGCGGCCTGCGCCCTGGCGCGATCGGCCGCAACACGAACGGCTCGATCGACATCGGCCTGATGCAGATCAACAGCCTGTGGCTGCCGGAGCTGCAGCGCCATGGCATCGCCCCGCGCGACCTGCTCGACCCCTGCGTGTCGGTGCATGTCGGTGCCTGGGTACTCGCGCAGAAAATGCACCGGCACGGCAACACCTGGACGGCGGTCGGGGCCTACAACGCCGGCAGCGAGGTGCTGCGCGAGCGGTATGCCAGGAAGGTGATCGAGGCGCTGGCGCGGCGGGGGCACAGGGGCAGCCCTTGAGTTGGCCTGGATCATGAGTGTTGTCAAAAAATCCAACAGGCGGTCGACGGGCAGCCATCAGGCCGTCCCTCTGATGCGAGAGCGGATCGTCCTGTCCGAGTCATCGTTCGTCGAGATGGTGATCTGGAAGCTTCCCAGGCCACTGCCGGGATCCAGCCATGCCTGCAAGTATCGGATCGCCTACGTCGATCGCTCAGGCTGCGTTGTCCGTTTGCGAAGCGCTGGGACATCCTCAAGGCGCTGTGCGGTGCTGGCCCCGTCTCCATTCGCGAGGCTTCGCGGCGGGTCGTGCGCGACGTGAAGGCTGTTCATGCCGATGTGATGGCGCTGCTGGTTGCCGGCGTCATCGACCGTACCGAAGATGGGTGCATCGAGTTTCCCTACGATACTGTGAAGGTAGCGTTCACTTTGAAGGCGGCCTGGTCGGCCTTCCATCGCGCGGTGACGCCATGCTCCGTCTCGCATGGCGTGATTGCGCTGGGTCGCCTGAAGATCAACCGACTTCGACGTGAACGGATTTGCCGATCCGGCTCAGCATCTCGACCAGCGTATCGATCGTGAACTTTGCAGTCTTGCGATTGACAACGTCCGATACTCGATGCCGTGAAACCATCAGTATCTGAGCGACGTCTGCCTGGCGAAGACCGTGGTCGACAATCCACTGCGAAAGCTCTGACATCAGTTGCTCCTCGAGCAACCGTACGTCGTCGATCTGCTTGCGTGACGCGGCGTGCAACCGCTTCGCCTCCGCGGCCGGTGTTGGAAAATCACGCCAACTCGCGAAACTCATGGCTCGAACGGCGGGAGGTCGCCGTGATGCCTGCGCCTTGACTGCGACATCGTGGATCGTTCAGGAGGCTGTGGCGCATGCAGGCGTTGGCGTACGATCAGGGCTGTCACGGCCAGTTGTCTTGATGGGGGAGATCCTGTGAACGAAAAGCGTATCGGTCACCACGTGGTCATCGCAGGCCTGACCTTGCTTTCGCCGCTCCCCGTGTCCGCTGCCGCCCTCGACGACTACCCCACCCGCCCCATCCGCATCCTGGTCGGTTTTTCCCCCGGCGGTGGCACCGACACCTACGCCCGCATCCTCGCCCCGCGCCTGGCCGCCCGCGTCGGCCAGCAGGTGATCATCGACAACCGCGCCGGCGCAGGCGGCAATATCGCCGCCCAGGCCGTGGCCAAGGCGCCGCCCGACGGCTACACGCTGCTGTTCATCTCGCCGTCGCACGTGATCAACCCGTCGCTGCAGAAGTCACTGCCGTTCGACCCCATCGCCGACTTCGAGCCGATCTCGACGGTCGCGGCCGGAACCGTCGTGCTGGTCGTGCACCCGGCGCTGCCGGTGAAGCACGTGAAGGACCTGATCGCGCTCGCGCGCAGTCGGCCGGGTGCGATCAACTTCGCGTCGGGCGGCACCGGTTCTTCGAGCCAGATGAACGTGGAGCAGTTCCGCAGCCTGGCCAGGATCGAGCTCGGGCATGTGCCATACAAGGGCACTGCCTCGGCCATCCCCGACCTGCTGGCGGGCGAGGTCCACATGGCGATCGACACCGTCGCCGCGCTGCTGCCGCACATCAAGTCCGGCCGGCTGCGCGCGCTGGGCGTCGGCGACCGCGTGCGCTCGACCCTGCTGCCCGGCGTGCCGACCATCGAGGAGGCGGGCGTGCCCGGCTACGAGATGTACGGTGGCACCGGCGTACTTGCCCCGGCGAAGACGCCGCGCGAGATCCTGGAGCGGCTGAGCCGCGAGATCAACGCCGTGCTGAAGGAACCCGAGGTGGTGCAGCGCTTCACCGAACTGGCGGTACGCCCGACCGGCAATACGCCGGAGCAGTTCCGCGTTCAGATGAAGACCGACATGGCTCGTTACGCGAAGATCATCGCGAACGCGGGCATCCAGCCGCAGTAGGAGGACCCCGATGCCGATGACCGCACAGGCCGCGCTCGAACGCGCGCAACGCATCCACGCCGAACACGTGGTGATCGATTCGATGGCGCCGCACTTCATCACCGAATGGGTGATGACCCCGCCGATGGTCGAGATCGCGCGCGCACTGCAGGCGAAGGGGAAGAAGCGCTCCGAGATCCGCGGCGTGATGGCCGACTATCTGCTCGAGCACTGCGCCACCGACCCGGCCACGCGCGAGGCCTACCTGTCGTACTGGCGCCGGTCGGGGGTGACCGCAGGCAACATCACCCTGTTCGGTGGCGGCCGGCCTGGCACCGCCTGGGAGGCGCTGGTCGACAACCTGGGCCGAGCCGGGCGGATGATCGATGCGCTCGACGGTGCCGTGGTGCGCGCCGACCGCGCCGCCGACATCGAGCGTGCGCACCGCGAGAAGCGGAATGCGGTGATCTACAACATCCAGAACGCCGAGCCGGTCGGTGACCAGCTCGACCGCGTCGACACGCTGTACGGCCTGGGCATGCGCAGCATGCAGCTCACGTACAACCTGCGTACCCGCTTCGGCGACGGCTGCCTCGAGAAGAACGACGGTGGCATCAGCCGTTTCGGCGAAGCGCTGGTCGACAAGCTCAACCGGTCGCGCATGATGGTCGACGTGTCGCATGCCAGCCCGCGCACCGCGGCCGATGCGGTCGCCGCCTCGACGATGCCTGTGGTCGCCAGCCACACCGCGGCGCGCGCGATCAGCGGCCACGCACGCGGGCTGCCCGACGACGTGCTGCGCGCGATCGCCGCGCGCGGCGGCTACATCGGCCTGGTGATCCTGCCCACCTTCCTGATGCCGACCGGTGGCGATGGCCGGGCCGCGAAGCGTGGCAAGCCGGCCGGCTGGGGCACGCTCGACACCGTGATCGATCATGTGCAGCACATCATCGACCTGGTCGGCGAAGACCATGTCGGCATCGGCACCGACTGGGGCAAGCCGTACTACACCGCGATCGAATGGGCGCCGGCGATGACCAACGAGGCGGCCTCCGGGTTCGACTGGATCGGTTGGCGCCCGCAGGACCATTTCGACCCGA